>NZ_JBBIAM010000022.1:0-109121 GCF_054185185.1 Bradyrhizobium sp. UFLA05-153 | reverse complement strand
CCAAATTCTGAATCCCTACAGATACTTGATTCTCACACCTAAGCCGCCGCGACCAACTGACTCAGTAGTACTAACCCACCCTACAATCCACATTCGGCGGCTACCCGCCCGCCCAGACGTCGAGCACGTAGCGGTTCTTTGCGCCCAGCTCCTCGATCCAGCCCGCGCCGGCGGCGGCATCGCTGCCGCTCTTCTCGCGATAGATGGCCACCAGCGCCGCCTTCACGTCGGGCTCCATTTTGCCGCCGTCGCCACAGACATAAATGATCGCGCCCTGCTCGATCAGGCCCCAGACCTTGTCCTTCTGCGCGGCCAGCAGGTGCTGCACATAGGTCTTCGGTCCCTCGGCACGCGAGAATGCAGTGAACAGCTCGGTGACACCGCTCGCCGACAATGCCTTCAATTCATCGGCATAGAGAAAATCCTGGTCGGGGTGGCGGCAGCCGAAGAACAGCATTGCCGGCCCCAGCGCCGCACCCTTGGCTTTCCGTGCGGCGCGCTCCTGGAGGAAGCCGCGGAATGGCGCAAGGCCCGTGCCGGGGCCGATCATGACGATCGGCACCGAAGAATCATCCGGCAGGCGGAAGCCGGCCTTGGTCTCACGCACCATGGCGTAGATCGTATCGCCAGCGCGACGATCGCTGAGATAGTTCGAGCAGATGCCCTTGTAGATGCCGCGGCCCGATGCGGCCGGCCCGCCGACCACACCGACGGTGACGCTGCATCTTGCGGGATCGACCGACGGCGAAGACGAGATCGAGTAATAGCGCGGCGCCAGCAGCGAGAGCATTTCGAGATAGGCGTGGAACGGCAGCTCGCAGGCCGGATACTCGACCAGAAGATCGAATACCGATTTGCGCTTCGCCAGGATCTCGGTGCGGTAGCGCTCGCCAGCCTCCGCGTCGTCGCCGACGAGGGCAAGCAGCTTGGGCTTGGTCACCGGACAGCGCGTGTGTTCCGAGATAATCTGGATCTGCTTGCGCGTCGCGACCTGCTGGAGCTCGACGAAATCGGTGAGGAGCTGACCGACCGACACGCTCTCGCCGACCGGCAATTGCGCGCGGCGGCCTTCGGCCACCGCCAGCTTGATCTGGTCGACCGGCAGGAAGCCGAAGCGGCGCGCCACGGCATCGACCAGCGCCGGATCGTTGCGCGGGACCACGCTGAGATGGTCGCCGACGCGGTAGCTCACGCCTTGCGGCAACTGCACCTCGATATGACGCGTCGAGCGCTCGGACGGGTTGGGACCGCTCTTGCTCTGGAGCTCGTCATTGACCAGCACCTTCATCGCCGCCATGCCGCCGAGCGCGGCGATCGCGTTGACGGCGCCGGGTGCGACGGGCTCGACCTTGTAGAGCGGCTCGTCGTCGGCGTTGCGGCTGAAATCCGCCGTCAGCCCCCACTCCTTCACGGCCGCGGGCGCCGCGGCGGCGAACCATTTTTCGAACTGGCCGTCGAGATCGCTCCGCGCATCGCCCTCGCCGCGCGCATAGAGGCTGCGCGCGCCATGAGCCGAAAGCTGCTCGTCGATGAAGCGCGGTACGGATTGATAGGTGGCGGCCCAGTCGCTGTTGCCGCAACCGAACACGGCGTAGCGCAATCTTGAGAGCGCGTCCTTCGGCATGTCGCCATGGAGCCATTTGACGAACTGCGTGGCATTGTCCGGCGGCGCGCCGTTGTAGGAGGCGCAGAAGATCAGCACACCGCCCTCCTCCGGCAGCTTGCCGGCGTACTCGTCCAGCGACGCAAGCTTGCTGGCAAAGCCGTTGACTTGTGCAAGATCGGCAACGCGCGCTGCCAGTTCCTCGGCGGTGCCGAGATTGGAGCCATACAGCACCAGCAGCGGCGTATTGTGCCCGGGCCGCGTGGTGGCGCGTGGCGCAGCCGCGCCGACACTCGTGGTCGCAGTCGCAGGGCCGGAATAGGCGCCGCGCTCGCGATCGGCGCGCGGACGGACCCTGATCTTGAATCCTTCCGGCTTGATGGTCAGCGTTTCCTTCAGGTGCATCTGGTAGCGCTGGTGGTCGATCAGACGGAAGCGCTGGAGGATCATGCCGAGCGCAAGCGCGGCCTCGTGCATGGCAAAGCCGCGACCGATGCAGGCGCGCTGGCCGTTGCCGAACGGCTTCCAGGCATTGACGGGGCGCCTGGCCTCCGCCTCGCGGCTAAAGTTCTCGGGATCAAAGGCATCGGGGTTGGGTCCCCAGATGCTGGAATCGCGCTGCAGCGCCGTCACCAGGATCGTGGTGAAGGTGCCCTTCTTCAGCTTGTACTTGCCGCCGCCGATGGTCTCGTCCTTCAGCGGCGAGATGCCATAGGCAGGCGCTGGCGGCCACAGCCGCAGCGCCTCCTTCAGGACCTGCGTGATGTAGGTGAGCTGCGTTACCTGCTGATAGGTCGGCTTGGCATTGGCGTCAGGACCGAAGACGCGATCGACCTCGTCATAGGCCTTCTTGAGAATGTCCGGATGCTTGAGCAACGCATAGATCGTGTAGGACAGAAGGCCGCTGGTAGTCTCGTGGCCTGCGATCAGGAACGTGTTGATCTGGTAGCGGATGTTGACGTCGTCGAGCTGCTCGCCGGTGGTACGATCGACGCCGGTCATCATGGCCGCGAGCATGTCCTTCTTGTCGTCCGAGCCTTCCGCACTCTTGCGCCGCTCGGCGATGATCTCATCGACCATCTTGTTCATGAAGGCGACGTCTTCGGCGAGTGTCTTCCGCCGCTTCTGCATCCAGAGCTGCTCGAACGGCAGGCCGCGAGTCATCATGATGGTTTCGAGCGAGCGCACCAGCGACTCGACGAAGGGATGATAGTCGCCCCGGTAGAAGGAATTGAAGCGGTAGTCGAAGCCGCAGAGACCGATCGTATCAAGCGTCAGCGCAGTCATGTCGTGGACGACGTCGATCTCGTCGTCGGCGTTGAGCCGCTCCCATTTCTTGACGAGCTGTTCGGCGATATCGACCATGCTCGGGTGATAGGATTGCATGGCGCGGTTGCCGAAGGGCTGGAGCAGGATGTTGTGGGCCTTGCTCCAGTTCGGTTCGTTGGTATCGGCCGTGAAGAGGCCATCGCCACCGACGGCGCGCACCCGGCGCAGCGCGCCGCGCACCACCTTGTCGAAGCGCTTCTCGTCGGAGAGCTCGTCGACGAGATCATGGCCGGAGACGAAGACGATCGGCGACCCCATCATGTCGAGCCAGAAGATCGGGCCGAGCTCCTTGGCGAGACGCGTCAGATGCTGCACGGGCGCGGCCGGATCCAGCGACAGCATGTTGCCGACCACCGGCTTGGTCGGCGGCTGCGGGATCGGGTCCAGACGATTCTTGGATGACATTGACGCGTTTACCCCCTGCCTCGGTATTCAACGTCGTCATTGCGAGCGAAGCGAAGCAATCCAGAAATGCATCCACGGTGACAGATCTGGATTGCTTCGTCGCTTCGCTCCTCGCAATGACGGACCCGCAACGACGGCTTAGCCAAACCGCCTTCTACGCCATTCGATCAGCTTGGCGCTGACCTCTTGCGGCTTTTCCTGCTGCGTCCAATGGCCGCTATCTCTGACCAGATATTTCTCCAGATCCGGCACCAGCTTTTCCATGCCGTCGGCGGCGGACGGTGGCAGCACCGCGTCGTTCTCGGCCATGATCATCAGCGACGGCACGCGCACGTGATGATCCAGCCCCTTCGAATTCTGCCAGTTGCGGGTGAAGTTGCGGTACCAGTTGATGCCGCCGGTGAAGCCGGTCTCGGTGAAGGTGTCGACGAATACCTTCTTCTCCTCCGCCGACAGGATCGGCGTGCGCGGATCATGCCTGGCATCGTAATTCGCAATCATCTGCGGAAATGCCAGATTGATCCGGGCTGAAGCCCCGACGCCCGCGATCGGCTCCTCCGCTAGCGCGCCAGGAGGACGCGCTGCCGGCTTGCGCATGAAGGCATCGAAGGTCTCTTCGACACGGCTGCTAAAAATCCTGTCCGGCTCGCGCGCGGGGTCCTGGAACTGCACGATGTACATCTGATCGCCGAACCGCTTGCGGAACAGTTCGATCGGATCGGCCGGCGCACGGTCCCAATGCGGCGTATTCACGCCGACGACACCGGCGACGCGCGAGAGGTGCCGCAGCGGCATCTGCCAGACGATGAAGCCGCCCCAGTCGTGCCCGACGAAGACCGCCTTTTCGATGTTCAGATGATCAAGGAGCCCGACGAGATCGCCGGTCAGATGTTCCATGTCGTAGTCCTCGACCGGTTCGGGCCGGTCGGTCGCGCCATAGCCGCGCTGGTCCGGCGCGATCACGCGGATGCCGGCCTCGCTCAGCGCCTTGATCTGGTGACGCCAGGAGAAGGCGAGCTCCGGCCAGCCATGGCACAGCACCATCGGCGGCTTGTCGGTCGTCGGGCCCGCCTCGTAGTAGCCCATGCGAATTCCGTTCGTCTGCACGAACTTGAGGGGCGGCATGTCGATCATTGCAAATGTCCTGGCAAACTTCCTATTCGGCGGCGCCTTTGACCTCTGCCGCAGGCGGCGCGTAGGCCGCTTCCAGCGCGGCGAACTCCTCCGGCAGCATGTCGCACATCACCTGCACATGCGGGATGATGTTGGCGCCGACGATGAAGCCGAAATCGAGCTGGTCGCGATAGCTCTGCACGGTGATGTTGAGCGCCTGGCCGTGGGTGGAGATCGACACCGGATAGATATGCAGCAGCTCGGCACCCGCGGCATAAAGTGTTTGCCGCGGCCCGGGCACGTTGGAGACCGTGATGTTGGCCGCCGGCGGCAGCACGTCCGACAGGTTCGAGCGGCTGTAGAGCAGCGCCAGGATCTGCACCATCATCGGTGCGCCCAGCATCGAGATGTTGGAGACCTGCGGCATCAGCGCGCGCAGCGGATGCGACATCTCCTTGGCCTTGGTCGACTGCGCGATGATCGCCTCCAGCCGTCCCTTGGGATCGTCGACATTGGTGGCGATCGAGCAGATCATGCCGAACACCTGGTTGTTGGCCTCGGTGTTGCCCTCCTCGCGGAGCGAGATCGGCACCGCTGCAGTGAGCGATTTCGCGGGCAGTGTGCCGTATTGCTGGAGATAGCGCCGCACTACGCCGGAGGCGAGCGCGAGCACGACATCGTTGAGCTTGCCGCCGGCCTGCTTGGCGAGCGCCTTCGCCCGCGACAGCGGGATCGAGACGCCGGCAAAGCTGCGCTCGGAGGAGATCGACTTGTTCAACATGGTCGGCGGCGACACCATGCTGGCAAGGCTCTCGCGCGAGTTCGGATCGGAGATCTTGCCGAGCACGTCGGAGACGCTCTTGAGCACGGTCGGGATGTTGCCGGCAAAGCGCACCGCGCTTTCGATCTGGTACATCGCATTGTCGAACAGGATCGAGCCGATATCGCTCTTGCCCGTGCGCGGCAACTGCAGGTTCTTGGCGGCTTGCGAAGCATCAAGTGGCTGGGTGAAGAGCTGCTGGTAGGAATCGAGCAGATTGGCGGCGATGTCGCGCGGCTCCTGGCCCGGCTTCGCGCCGGCCACCGGCGGATCGACCGTCCGCGGGACCGGCGAGATGTCGTAGATCATGTTGGTCAAGGCAGCGCCGGCGCCGCCGTCGATCGCGGCATGGTGCATCTTGGAATAAAGGCCGACCTCGTTGTCCTTCATGCCCTCGAAGACGTAGAACTCCCAGAGCGGACGGGCGCGGTTCAACAGCTTGGCATGCATCCAGCCGACGATGCGCTCCAGCGTCGCGCGGTCGCGCGGCGCGGGCAGGCTGGCGCGGAAAATGTGACGGTCGATGTCGAACTGGTCGTCCTCGACCCAGGAGGGATGGTCGATGTCGAGCGGCGCCTTTTCGAGGCGCGCTTTCAGGATCGGCGCGATGTGCAACCGCGAGGCGATCATCGCCTTGAAGTCTTCGAAGAAGTCGCCCTTGTAGTCGTCAGGCAGGCGAAAGATCGCCATGCTGCCGACATGCATCGGCATTTCCGGCGTTTCGAGATAGAGAAACGACGCGTCCAGCGACGACAGCTTCTTACCGTCACCCATAGTTCCCTCCGACTCATCTTGGACAGGCGCCTTACCGGCGCTTCTTGTCAGGCCGCTACTGTAGGGTCCGGCGGGGCATATGCAATGGCAAACGGCCCCGCCCGGTCGAATGGCCAGAACTCCCCTTCCGGTTGCGCCAGCCGATCGGCCACGGCCCAGAGCGCTGCGGCGTTGACCCCGAGCCCGATATGGCTCGCGAAATAGACCTCGATGTTCTCGGCACGCTCGCAAGGCCGGCATTGGCAGGTACGCCAGTGCACGATCCCGTCGCTCCGCGAAAAGATCGAGCTGCTCGGCACCGGCAGGTCACCGGCGATGGCCTCGCGCAGCTCGGAAAAGTCCTCGACCCGTTCGCCCGACAGCGTCTCATAGAGCCGCGTCGCATTGGTCGCCCGCACGTCATTGGCGAAGGGGCTGCCGAGCGTGACGACATAGCGGACCATGTCGGGTGCCTGGAGCGCGAGGTCGCGGGCATAGACGCCGCCGAGGCTCCATCCGACCAGGCTCACCTTGCGCCCGGTCGCGGCATGAATTTCCGTCAGACGGACACGCAGCGCGTCGCGAACGCGCGCCAGCCCGCCGAGATTGCGGCCCATCCGCCAGGCCTGGGCGTCATAGCCGAGTTCGTGCAGATAGCGGCGCATCGGCGCCATCGACAGGTCGCTGGCGAGAAAGCCGGGCAACGCCAGCACCGGATGGCCGTCGCCCCTCGGCGCCCGCATCAGAAGCGGCGACAACAGGAGGCTGGCGTTGAATTCGAACAGGCCGCGCGCTTCCGCGAGCAGGAGACCAAGGCCCGGCGGACGAAGCCGGGACGACGCCTCCGCTCCATCCTGTCCGAGCCTCATTACTTCTTCTTGTCGCCGCTGCGCGGCCCGCCGAGACCGGCCATCGTCACGAACATGTTCTGAAACTGCTCGGCGATCTTCGGATCGAAGGTGAACCAGCTCTGGATCAGCGATTCCGGCGAGATCTTCTCGATGTTGCTCAGCACCTGCTGCTGCAACTTGTCCATCACCGCAGTCTGCATCGGCGCCACGTCGGGCAATCCGAAGAACTGGCGAGCCTCCAGGGGGGTGCAGTCGATTTCGATGTTAACCTTCATGTCCCCTCCTGATCGGATTCGGGCGGCCTTGCCGCAGTATCACCGCGAGTTGTGGTACGACGCAAGCGACCTGATGCGGGCGCCACATGGCCTCTCCCGCATTCGGTCAATATGGTCAATCAAAAGTCGAATGTCGCGGGCGGGCGATCTGTCGGACTATCGGTCAGCATTGCTGCACAGCGGCGGAAGTTGGCGCGTTCCTTGCTGGAATGGCGCTTGCACGGTGCAAAAACTCTGGGCAACATGGAATCATGAGCCGGCCGAACAATCAAAAATCACGGCACGGCGGAGTGGAGAGGGTCAAGAATGTCGGTACGTCAGGGTCTTTTAGCGATGACGCTTGCCTCAGCGCTTGCGTTGGCGGTCTCACCGGCCATGAGCCAGACGCTGCGCTACGCCAACCAAGGCGAGCTCAAATCGCTCGACCCCTACACGCTCAATGAAAGTACTACCCACGCCCATCTCGGCCACGTCTATGAGGGCCTTGTCGAGCGGGACAAGGACCTGAAGATCATCCCGGCCCTGGCCGAAAGCTGGGAAATACCGGAGCCGACCCGGTGGCGCTTTCACCTGCGCAAGGGCGTGAAATTCCACAATGGCGACCCCTTCACCGCCGACGACGTGGTGTTCTCGGCCGAACGCGTGCGCGCCCAGGGTTCGAACCTGCAGAACCGTCTCCCCGCCGACGCCAAAGTCGTCAAGGTCGACGACTACACCGTCGATTTCGTCCTCAGCTCGCCCAACCCCATCCTCCACGGGCAGTGGGACGTCTGGTACATCATGGACAAGAAATGGGCTGAGGCGAACAATGCGGTGGCACCGACGCCGGTCGCCGCCACGACCCCGAGCTACGCCTCATTGCACGAGAATGGCACCGGCCCCTTCACGATCGAGAGCCATCAGCCCGGCGTGAAGACCGTATTCAAGGCTAATCCGAACTACTGGAGGAAGCCGGAACACAATCTCAAGGAGATCATCTTTACGCCGATCGCCTCGGACGCGACGCGCGTCGCGGCGCTGTTGTCGGGCGAGGTCGATGTCATCGAGCCGGTTCCGATCCAGGACATCCAGCGCGTCAATGCGAGCCCCAATGCGACGGTGCTCTCCGGGCCGGAACTGCGCACGATCTTCATCGGCATGGACGAGTCGCGCGACGAGCTCCTGTTCTCGAACATCAAGGGCAAGAACCCGTTCAAGGACATCCGCGTCCGCGAGGCTTTCTACAAGGCGATCGACGTCGAGCTGATCAAGAATCGCGTCATGCGCGGGCTCTCGACGCCGTCCGCCCTGATGGTCGCACCGGAGCTCTATCCGCTGTCGAAGGAGTTCACGCGGCCGAAATTCGATCTCGATGGCGCCAAGAAGCTCTTGACCGAGGCCGGCTATCCCGATGGCTTCGAGGTCACGATGGACTGCCCGAACGATCGCTACGTCAATGACGCTGCAATCTGCCAGGCCGTGGTCGGCATGCTCGCGCGCATCGGCGTCAAGGTGAACCTGCTGGCGCAGCCCAAGGCGCAGTATTTCGCCAAGGTGCTGAAGCCCGGCGGCTACAAGACCTCCTTCTTCATGCTGGGCTGGACGCCGGCCACGATGGACTCCCAGAACGTGCTGCACGACATCATGGGCTGTCGTGACGATCCGAAGGATCCCAACCGCGGCGAAGCCAATCTCGGCGGCTACTGCAACAAGCAGGTCGACGCACTCACTGACCAGATTCTGGTCGAGCCCGACGCGAACAAGCGCAATCTGCTGATCAAACAGGCCTTCGAGATCGCCAACAAGGACTATGCCTATATTCCGCTGCATCAGCAGGCGCTGGCCTGGGGCGTATCGAAGAAGGTGAAACTGGTTCAGCGCGCGGACAACCAGGTCCTGCTCTACTGGGCCACCAAGCAGGAAGAGTAAGTGTCGACGAGTTGTGAAGTCCCGGAAGCCTCGGCTTCCGGGACTTGCCGTTTAGGGTCACGCAATGATGCGCACCGCTGAAGAGACGTGAAGGTACCAAATGCTCGCTTTCACGCTTCGCAGGGCACTCCAGGCCGTCGGCGTCATGATCGCCGTAGGCGTCATTGCGTTTTCGATGTTCCGCTTCGCCGGGGATCCCGTGAACCAGATGGTGTCGATCGACACCTCCGGTGCCGAACGTGCCGCGATCCGCCAATCGCTTGGCCTCGACGATCCCGTGATCGTGCAGTTCGGCCGCTACGTCGCCAATGCCGCGCAGTTCAAGTTCGGCATCTCCTACCAGTTCCGCCTTCCGGTCACGAACCTGTTGATGGAGCGGATGCCGGCGACGCTGGAGCTCGCGATCTGCGCCACCATCTTCGCGATGGTCGGCGGCATCCTGATGGGGGTCTATTCGGCGCTCCGCCGCGACTCCTTGCTGGCTCACGCATTCCAGGCGATCTCGCTGATCGGCATCTCGCTGCCGACCTTCCTGATCGGCATCCTGCTGATCTACCTGTTCTCGGTGACGCTGGGCTGGCTGCCCTCGTTCGGCCGCGGCGAGGTCGTGCGTATCGGCTGGTGGACGACGGGGCTGCTCACGCTCTCCGGATTGAAGGCGCTCATCATGCCCTCGATCACGCTCGGCCTGTTCCAGTTGACGCTGATCATGCGGCTGGTGCGTGCCGAGATGCTGGAGGTGATGCGCACCGACTATATCCGCTTCGCCCGCGCCCGTGGGCTGACGACACGGGCAATCCATTTCGGGCACGCGCTGCGCAACACGCTGATTCCCGTTATCACGGTGGCCGGCCTGCAGTTTGGCTCGGTAATTGCATTCGCGATCATCACCGAGACCGTATTCCAATGGCCCGGCATGGGCCTCCTGTTCGTGCAGGCCGTGCAGAACGTCGATATCCCGATCATGGCGGCCTATTTGATGATGGTGTCCCTGATTTTCGTCACCATCAATCTCGTCGTCGACATCCTCTATACCATCGTCGATCCGCGCCTGCGCTCGACGGTCAGCCGGGCACATTGAGATGAGTGAGGCCGTCGTTCAGCACAAGGCGGAAGAGCCCGTCGCGCGCGGCGCGGCGCAGACGGGCTGGTTCAAGCGCGCGCTCGACAGCGACCTGTTCTATTCGTTCCGCCGCTCCAGGATCACGATGATCGCGGCGGCGGTGACGCTGCTGTTCTTCCTGCTCGCGATCTTCGCTTCGCTCCTCTCCGTGCAAAATCCCTTCGACCCAGCGCAGCTCCAGTTGATGAACTCGCGCATCTCGCCGCTGTGGACCGCCGATGGCCAGAGCCCGTTCCTGCTCGGCACCGACGAGCAGGGCCGCGACGTGCTCTCCGCGATCCTCTACGGCCTGCGGATCTCACTCCTCGTCGGCGTTCTCGGCGTCGTCTTGTCCGGCGCGCTCGGCATCCTGCTCGGCCTGACCGCGGGCTATTTCGGCGGCGCCGTCGACGGCCTGATCATGCGCGTGGCCGACGTGCAGCTCTCCTTCCCCGCAATCCTGATCGCGCTTCTGATCAACGGCATCGCCAAGTCGGTGCTTGGCAACAAGCTGGATGAGATGAGCATGCTCGGCGTGCTGGTGCTCGCCATCGGCCTGAGCTTCTGGGTGCAATATGCCCGCACCGTGCGCGGCTCGGTGATGGTCGAGAAGAACAAGGACTATGTCGCCGCCGCGCAGCTCATCGGCCTGCCCGCGCCCGTGATCATGCTGCGCCATGTGCTGCCGAACACGATGGGGCCGATCCTTGTGATTGCCACCATCAACCTGGCGCTCGCCATCATCACCGAGGCGACGCTGTCGTTCCTCGGCTCGGGCATGCCCGAAACCATGCCTTCGCTCGGCACGCTGATCCGCATCGGCAACAACTATCTGTTCGCAGGCGAATGGTGGATCGTCGCCTTCCCCGGCCTCGCGCTCGCTGCGCTGATTCTCTCCATCAACCTGCTCGGCGACTGGCTGCGCGACGCGCTCAATCCAAAGCTCAGGTGAGTCCACCTCGTTCATGACCGAAACAGTTCTCTCCGTGCGTAACCTTCAGGTGGAGTTCGCCTCCCGTCGCGGCACGCTGCGCGCGATCGACGGCGTCTCCTTCGATATCGCCAAGGGCGAGGTGCTGGGCGTAGTCGGCGAGTCCGGCGCCGGCAAGTCGGTCACCGGGCTCGCGGTGATCGGCCTGATCGACCCGCCCGGCGGTATTTCCGGCGGCGAAATCCATCTCGCCGGCACGCGCATCGACAATCTGCCGCCGGAAGAGATGCGCCGCGTCCGGGGCAAGCGGATCGGCATGATCTTCCAGGATCCGCTGACCTCGCTGAACCCGCTCTACAAGATCGGTGACCAGATCGTGGAAACGATCCGCACCCATCTGAACCTGTCCGAGCAGGCCGCGCGCCGCCGCGCCATCGATCTCCTCGCCGAGGTCGGCATCCCCGCGCCGGAGAAGCGCATCGACGGCTACCCGCATGAATTCTCCGGTGGCATGCGCCAGCGCGTGGTGATTGCGCTCGCGATCTGTGCCGAGCCCGAGCTGATCATTGCGGACGAGCCGACCACCGCGCTCGACGTCTCCGTGCAGGCGCAGATCATCTCGCTGATCAAGCGGCTCGGGCGCGACCACGGTACCGCGGTGATGCTGGTAACCCACGACATGGGTGTGATCGCGGAGGCCTCCGACCGCGTTGCGGTGATGTATGCCGGTCGCGTCGCCGAGATCGGCCCGGTGCAGGACGTCGTGAAGAATCCGCTGCACCCCTACGCCAAGGGCCTGATGGGCGCGATCCCGACGCTCGCCGGCGAGGACAAGCGCCTGGTTCAGATCCCGGGCTCCATGCCGCGCCTGTCGGCGATCCCGCGCGGCTGCTCCTTCAATCCGCGCTGCGCTTTTGCGTTCGACCGCTGCCGGGTCGAGCGGCCCGAGCCGCTGGTCCAAGGCGCGCAATCAGTCGCCTGCCACCTCTATGACAACGTTCCTGCGGAGAGCGCAGCATGAGCGCGCCCTTCGTCCAGGCCAAAAATCTGCGCCGCGTCTTCGACGTCTCGAAACCGTGGCTGAACCGGGTGCTCGAAGGCGGCCATCTCGAATATCTCAAGGCCGTCGACGGCGTCACCTTCGACATCAACAAGGGCGAGACTTTTGCGCTGGTCGGAGAATCAGGCTCGGGCAAGACGACGGTCGCACGAATGATCGTCGGGCTGCTGCCGCCGAGCTCGGGCCAGGTCCAGATCGACGGCGTCTCGATGACCGATCCGAAGCAGGCGCCGGCACGCCGCCGCTTGCGCCGCCGCATCCAGATGATCTTCCAGGACCCCTATGCGAGTCTGAATCCGCGTTTCCGGGTCGACGCCATCATCGCCGAGCCGATCCGCGCCTTCGACCTGATCCAGGGCGAGCGCGACATCCAGGCCCGCGTCGGCGAATTGTTGAGCCTGGTGGGGCTGCATCCCGACGACCGGCTGAAATATCCGCATGAATTCTCCGGCGGACAGCGCCAACGCATCGCGATCGCGCGCGCGCTGGCGTCCGACGCCGAGTTTATCGTCTGCGACGAGCCGACCTCGGCGCTCGACGTGTCCGTGCAGGCGCAGATCCTCAACCTGATGCGCGACCTCCAGGATAAGTTCGGCCTCACCTACATGTTCATCAGCCACAACCTTGCGGTCGTCCGCCACATGGCGAGCCGCGTCGGCGTGATGTATCTCGGCCGCATCGTCGAGATCGCCGAAGGCCGCGAGCTGTTTGCGCGCCCGCGCATGCCCTACACCAAGATGCTGCTCGGTGCGGTGCCGGATTTGGCGATGTCCGGCCGTCAGCGTATTCCGGTCAAGGGCGAGATCCCGAACCCGATCGATCCGCCGCCTGGCTGCGCGTTCAATCCGCGCTGTCCCCTCGCCTTCGATCTCTGCCGAAAGGAGACGCCGCAACTGATCGACGGCGTCGCCTGCCACGCCGTCAACGCCGCGCCGGTACCGGCGTGACGCGCGCGTGCCATGCCGCCCGCGCAATTGGCAGCGGGTCTTGCCTGTGATCAATTGCGCCCGGCGCAAACAAGAAAAGTGATCTCCCATGGCCAGCAACATCAATCCGGATCCCTTCACGACGAGGCCCGAGATCGAAGGCACGTTCGGGGTCGTTGCCAGCACGCACTGGATCGCGACCGCCGTCGGCATGGCCATCCTCGAAAAAGGCGGTAACGCGTTTGACGCCGGCGTCGCGACCGCCTTCACGCTTCAGGTGGTCGAGCCGCATCTCAATGGCCCCGGCGGCGACGTGCCCATCATCGTGCATGACGTCAAACGCGGCCGCACCGAGGTGATCTGCGGCCAGGGCCCGGCACCTGCGCGCGCCACCATCGCGCACTACAAGAGCGAAGGGCTCGACATGGTGCCCGGCACCGGCCTGCTCGCGGCCTGCGTCCCCGGCACCTTCGAATCCTGGATGCTGCTGCTCCGTGACTACGGCACGATGCGTGTGCGCGACGTGCTTGAACCCGCCATTTCCTACGCACGCGACGGCTATCCGCTGGTTGAACGCGCCTGCGCGACGATCAAGACCGTCGAGCAGCTGTTTCGCAAGCACTGGCCGACTTCGGCCGCCGTCTATCTTCCGAACGGCGAGGTGCCGAAGCCCGGCACGCTCTTCACCAATAAGACACTCGCGGCGACCTACGCCCGCATCCTTAGCGAAGCCGAAAGTGGCGGCGGTGGCCGCGACGCCGAGATCGAGCGCGCGCGGAACGCCTGGTCGCAAGGCTTCGTCGCCGAGGCCATCGACAAGTTCTGCCGGACGCAGGAGGTGATGGACGTCAGCGGCTCGCCGCATCGCGGCGTGCTCTCGGCCGACGACATGGCGCGCTGGCAGCCGACCATCGAGGCGCCGCTCACCTACGATTATGGCCGTTACACCGTCTGCAAGGCCGGTGTCTGGAGCCAGGGTCCGGTGACGCTCCAGCAACTCGCGCTGCTCAAGGGCTTTGCGCTCGACGGGCTCGATCCGACGGGCCCCGAATTCATCCATCTCCAGATCGAATGCGCCAAGCTCGCTTTCGCTGATCGCGAAAAGTTCTACGGCGATCCCAAGTTCAACGAGATCCCGATCGCGACGCTCTTGTCGGATGCCTATAACGACGAGCGCCGCAAGCTGGTCACCGAAAAGGCCTCGCTCGACTTCCGACCCGGCTCGGTCGAGGGCTTTGGCGGGGTCGTCAAATTGCGCCGCGCCGAAGGCCAGCGCGAGGCGGTCGGCGCGCTCGGCGCCGGCGAGCCCACAGTCGGACGCTTCGGCGAAGTGCGCGGCGACACAGTTCATTTCGACATCATCGACAAGGCCGGCAACATGGTGTCCTCGACGCCATCGGGCGGCTGGCTGCAATCCTCGCCGGTCATTCCGGAACTCGGCTTTTGTCTCGGCAGCCGCGCCCAGATGTTCTGGCTGGAGGAAGGTCACCCCGCCTCGCTCGCGCCGGGCAAGCGTCCGCGCACCACGCTGTCGCCGACCATGGCGCTGCGTGACGGCGAGCCGTATCTCGCCTGGGGATCCCCGGGCGGTGACCAGCAGGATCAGTGGATCACGCAGTTCTTCCTGCGGCATGTCCATTGCAACCTCAATCTCCAGGAGGCGATCGACGCGCCGGCTTGGCATTCCGAGCATTTCCCGATCTCGTTCTGGCCGCGCACCGCGCGCCCCGGCGTGCTCGTGGTGGAGAACCGCGTGCCCAAGGCGACGATCGCGAATTTGCGCGAGCGCGGGCATATCGTGGAGGTCGGCCCCGACTGGTCCGAGGGCCGCCTCACGGCCGCCTCGCGGGTCGGGGTGCGCCGACGCGCCGCCGCCAATCCGCGCGGCATGCAGGGTTACGCGGCAGGACGCTGAAGGGCTGACGAGCACGACATGACCTGGTCGATCATCGCCCGAGATCCTGCCACCGGCCAATTCGGCATCGCGGTTGCGACGCGCTTCTTCGCCGTCGGCGCGCGCGTCCCCTTCATCGCCGCTGGCCTTGGCGCCATCGCGACGCAGGCTTTCGTCAATCCCTATTATGGCATCGACGGCATCAAGCTGTTGCGCGAAGCCCTGAATGCGCATGACGTGCTCGCGGCACTGCTGGCGACCGATGATGGCCGTGAAAGCCGCCAGGTCCACATCATGGACGCCAGTGGCGAGGTCGCGGCGCACACCGGCCGCGACTGCATCGACTGGTGCGGACACACGGCGGGAAGCGGCTTCTCCATTGCCGGCAACATGCTTGCCGGTCCTGATGTCCTCAGCGAGACGGCGAAGACCTACATCGCCAATGACAGCCTGCCCTTCCCGCGCCGCCTGCTGGCGGCGATGCGCGCCGGCGAAGCCGCAGGCGGCGACAAGCGTGGCAAGCAGTCTGCTGCGCTCTTGATCCATGGCGAGGAGGAATGGTCCGCGCTCGACCTGCGCGTCGACGATCATCCCGATCCGCTCGCCGAGCTGGCACGGCTCGAGCAGGT
Source organism: Bradyrhizobium sp. UFLA05-153 (assembly GCF_054185185.1). Classification (NCBI taxonomy): domain Bacteria; kingdom Pseudomonadati; phylum Pseudomonadota; class Alphaproteobacteria; order Hyphomicrobiales; family Nitrobacteraceae; genus Bradyrhizobium; species Bradyrhizobium sp. UFLA05-153. Next base: position 93,522 of record NZ_JBBIAM010000022.1, on the reverse strand, counting down.
CAGCAACGAACTCTGGGTACACTTCCGCGACTCCCTGCCGACGCGCCGGAACCCCGCGGGGATCACCGATCGCGCGGTGATCGACGCCCGCATCGCGGCCGCCCGCGCGACCGAGCAATGAGCGCGGCGCCCCTCATCGAGATCGAGGGCCTGCGCGTCCGCTTCCACGGCGACGATGGCCGCATCACCCACGCGGTGGACAGCGTCGATCTCAGTGTCGCCAATGGCGCGACGCTCGGTCTCGTCGGCGAATCCGGCTGCGGCAAGAGCGTGACGTCGCTTGCGATCATGGGACTGTTGCCGAAGCAGACCAGCGAGGTCACCGGCAACATCCGCTTCGATGGCGTTGATCTCCTGCAAAGCTCCGACAAGAGCCTGCGCGACCTGCGCGGCAACCGGCTCGCGATGATCTTCCAGGAGCCGATGACCTCGCTCAATCCGAGCTTCACCATCGGCGACCAGATCATCGAGGCGATCCTGCGCCACCGCGGCGGCACAAGGAAGAGTGCGCGCGAGCGGGCGATCGAGCTGCTCCGCCGCGTCCATATCCCTTCGCCCGAGCGGCGCATCGACGAATATCCGCACAAGCTCTCCGGCGGCATGCGCCAGCGCGTGATGATCGCGATGGCGCTCGCCTGCGACCCCCGCCTTTTGATCGCCGACGAGCCGACCACCGCGCTCGATGTCACCTTGCAGGCACAGATCCTGGAGCTGATGCGCGAATTGAAGGCGGCAAGCGGCGCTGCCATTATCCTGATCACCCATGATCTCGGCGTCGTCGCCGAGGTCTGCGACGAGGTGGCGGTGATGTATGCCGGCGAGATCGTCGAGCGCGCGCCGGTGGACGAATTGTTTGCCTCGCCGCAGCATCCGTACACCGTCGGGCTGCTCGGCTCGATCCCGCGCCTCGACCACCGCGCCGAGCAGCTTGCAACGATCGAAGGCATGGTGCCGAACATGGCGCAGCCGCCGGCCGGCTGCCGCTTTGCGGCGAGATGCCCGTTCGTGCTTCAGGCTTGCACCAAGGCGCCGCCGCCACTCGCGAAAGTCAGCCCCGGCCACCTCTCGCGCTGCATCCGCGCGCCGCTCGAGCAACTGGTGTCGTGATGGCGCTGCTCGAGGTCGAAAATCTGGTCAAGCATTTCGTTGCCGAGCGCTCGTTGCTCGGCAGGCCCAAGGCCCTCGTCAAGGCCGTCGACGGGGTCAGCTTTGCGCTCGAAACCGGCAAGACGCTCGCGCTGGTCGGTGAATCCGGCTGCGGCAAATCGACGGTCAGCCGGCTGGTGCTGCGGCTGATCGAGCCGGATGCCGGCAGCGTCCGTTTCGAGGGTCGTGATCTGCTCGCGCTCGACGCCAATGCGCTGCGCACCTTCCGCCGAAAGGCGCAAATCATCTTTCAGGATCCTTACGCCTCGCTCAACCCGCGCATGACCGTCGGCCAGATTCTGACCGAGCCGCTCGCGCTGCATGACCTGGTCCCGCCATCGTGCCGCCGCGAGCGCGCTGCCGAGTTGTTGCGGCTGGTCGGGCTGGAGCCGAGGCTCGCGCGCCGCTATCCGCACGAATTCTCCGGCGGGCAGCGTCAGCGCATCGCGATTGCGCGGGCGCTGGCGGTCGAGCCCAGGCTGATCATCTGCGACGAGCCGGTCTCGGCGCTCGACGTGTCGATCCGCTCGCAGATCCTGAACCTGCTGCGCGAGTTGCAGGATCGCCTTGGCCTCGCCTACATCTTCGTGTCGCACGATCTTGCCGTGGTGAAGCACATCGCCGACCGCGTCGCCGTGATGAATCTCGGTCGCATCGTTGAGACGGCCGACGCCGACGCACTGTTCGCCGCGCCGCGCCATCCCTATAGCCGCGCGCTGTTGTCGGCGATTCCCCTGCCGCAGCCGCACGCAAAGCGAAGCACCATCCTGCTCAAGGGCGAGATGCCGAGCGCGCTCAATCCGCCGACGGGGTGCCGCTTCCACACCCGCTGCCCGTTCGTGGTCGACCGCTGCCGTAGCGAGGCACCGCAACTTTTGGCTGATAGCAGCGGCCATGCCACGGCATGTCACCGCGTCGCGGAGCTGCCACCGGCCGATGCCATCCTGCCCGCCCCGCACGCTATGTCGCCGGAGCTCGCGAAATTGGTCGCAGCCTTCAGCCGAAAGACGGAAGGCGCTGGCCCCTCCGGGGTTGGTATACAAGATGCACCGGTCACACCGAGATAGCCGATAGCCATGAAGGTGATGCAATGAAGATGTTCCGTCTCGCGGCGACCGCCGCCACCTTGCTGGTGTCACTCGGCGCCGCCCAGGCCCAGACCACGCTGCGCATCGGCCTTGCCGAGGACCCCGATATCCTCGATCCGACCATGGCGCGCACCTATGTCGGTCGCATCGTGTTCGCCGCATTCTGCGACAAGCTGTTCGACATCGACGAGAAGCTCAACATCGTGCCGCAGCTCGCGTTGTCCAGCGAGACCGCAGACGACGGCAAGGCGCTCGTGATCAAGCTTCGGCCCGGCGTGAAATTCCATGATGGCGAGCCGTTCGACGCGGAGGCCGCAAAGTTCTCGCTTGAGCGACACCTCACCTTCCCGGGTTCGTTCCGCAAGCCCGAGCTCGCCTCGGTCGACCATGTCGAGGTGGTCGATCCCCTCACGATCAGGCTGGTGCTGAAGGCGCCATTCTCGCCGCTGCTCGCGCAGCTCACCGACCGCGCCGGCATGATGGTCTCGCCGAAGGCTGCGAAAGCCGAAGGCGACAAGTTCGGCCTGCATCCGGTCTGCGCCGGACCCTACAAGTTCGTCGAGCGCGTGCAGCAGGACCGCATCGTGTTCGAGAAGTTCGCCGACTATTGGAACAAGGATAATGTCTTCATCGACCGCGTCGTGTTCCAGCCGATCGTCGATTCCACCGTGCGGCTTGCCAATCTGAAATCCGGCGGGCTCGATCTGATCGAGCGCGTGCTCGCGACCGATCTGAAGGACGTGCGGGCCGACTCGCGGCTGAAGGTCGCCACTGCCATCGAGCTCGGCTATCAGGGCGTCACGCTCAACATCGGCAAGGACAAGGCCAAGGGGCCGCTCAGCCAGTCCGCCAAGGTGCGCCAGGCGCTCGACCTTGCCATCGACCGCGAGGCGATCAACCAGGTCGTCTTCAACGGCGAGTTTCAGGTCGGCAACCAATGGGTCAATCCCGATCATCCCTTCTATCAGAAGGCCGTTCCGGTCCGCGCCCGCAATGTGGAGAAGGCCAAGGCGCTGTTGAAGGAGGCCGGCGTGACGCCGCCCGTCAGCGTCGATTTCCTGGTGCCGAAAGGCGCGGAAACCGAAACGCCGGCGCAGGTGATCCAGTCGATGGTGGCGGAAGCCGGTTTCGACATGAAGATCCGTGTCACTGAGTTTGCGACCGGGCTCAAGCAGGCCGAGGCCGGCGATTATCAGGCCTTCATGCTCGCCTGGAGCGGCCGCGTCGATCCCGACGGCAACTCCTACATCTTCCTGCACAGTGATGCCCCGCAGAACTATGGCGCGTGGAACAATGCACAGGCCGACAAGGCGCTCGAGGAGGCCCGCCTCGTCAGCGATCCCGACAAGCGCAAGGCGATCTACGAGACTCTGGCGAAGCTGGTCCAGGAGGAGGAGCCGATCCTCTATCTCTACCACCGCCGCATCATCATCGCCCACACCACCAGGCTTGAAGGTTACAAGCAGATGCCGGACGGCCTCGTTCGCGTCGTCGGCCTCAAGCTGAAGTGACGCGCTTGGCTACCCTCTCGTGTCCCGGACGCGGCGCGGCGCGCGAGCGCCGCACCGCAGAGCCGGGACCCAGAGCCCCAAACAATGACGCATGGATCCCGGTTCAGCGTCGCAACATTGCATGTTGCGCCGCGCCCGGGACATGGGAGCGTCCATGCTGAACTTCCTCGCCCGCCGTCTTGCGCAGATCATACCGACGCTGTTCTTCGTGTCGGTGCTGATCTTCTCGCTGCAGCAACTCCTGCCGGGCGATCCGGCGCTGGTGATGGCCGGCGAGGAGCGTGATCCCGCCGTGATCGCGCAGATCCGCAAGCAATACCGGCTCGATCAGCCCATCCCCGTCCAATACGCCTATTGGGTAAAAGGGGTTCTGACCGGCGACTTCGGCGAGTCCCTGCGCAACAAGATGCCGGTGCGCGCGCTGATCGCGCAAAAGCTTCCGGTGACGCTGCAGCTTGCGTCGATGGCGATCCTGATCGCGTTCCTGATCGGCATTCCCGCGGGCATCGTCTCGGCGGTCAAGAAAGGTACCGCCTGGGACTACGGCGCCAATTTGTTTGCGCTGTGGGGCATCTCGACGCCGAACTTCTGGCTCGGCATCATGCTGATCTTCCTGTTCTCGATCGAGCTCGGCTGGCTGCCGGCCTCCGGCTATGTGCCGCTGACGGAGGACTGGCGCGCGAGCCTTGCCGCCACGATCATGCCGGCCTTCGTGCTCGGCAACGCCATCGCCGCGATCCTGATGCGGCATACGCGCAGCGCCATGCTCCAGGTGCTGGAGAGCGACTATGTCCGCACCGCGCGCGCCAAGGGCCTCCTGGAGCGGACGGTCATCCTCAAGCACGCCATGCGCAATGCGCTGACGCCGGTGATCACGCTTGGTGCGCTCGAACTCGGCACGCTGCTGTCGGGCGCGGTGCTGACTGAGCAGATCTTTTCCATTCCCGGCTTCGGCAAGCTGATCGTCGACGCGGTGTTCAACCGCGACTATGCAGTCGTCCAAGGTGTCGTGCTGGTCACCGCGACGATCTACATCACGCTCAACCTGATCGCCGACATCGCCTATATCCTCGTCAATCCGCGGCTGAGGGGCTAGGCCATGGCCGACGCGGTGCTTTCAACCAATCCCGCCACTGATACGAGCGAGCTCGACAGCCCCGCACGCCGCGCGCGGCGGCGCCTGTTCAAGCGCAAGGCGGCGGTCGCGGGGCTCGTCGTGATGACGGCGTTCATCCTGTTGGCTCTGCTGGCGCCGTTGATCGTTCCGTATGATCCCGTTGCCACGAGCTGGAGCCTCGTGCGAAAAGCCCCCACCGCGCTACATTGGTTCGGCACCGATGAGCTCGGCCGCGACATATTGAGTCGCGTCGTCTACGGCGCGCGCGCCTCGCTGCTCGCCGGTGCCATCTCGGTCGCGATCGCGCTTGGCATCGGCGTACCGCTCGGCCTGCTTGCCGGATACCGCGGCGGCTTCACCGACGCGCTGATCAGCCGGATCACCGATGCGATGCTCGCATGCCCGTTCCTGATCCTCGCTATCGCGCTCGCGGCGTTCCTGGGCCCGAGCCTCGGTAACGCCATGATCGCGATCGGCATCTCGGCTACTCCGGTATTCATTCGCCTCACCCGCGGGCAGGTGCTGAGCGTCAAGGCCGAGGACTATGTCGAGGCGGCGCGCGCCCTCGGCAACCCCTCCTGGCGGATCGCGTTCGCCCACATCCTGCCCAACATCCTGCCGGCGCTGCTGGTCCAGGCGACGCTGTCGATCGCCGCGGCCATCATCGCGGAGGCCGCGCTGTCGTTCCTTGGCCTCGGCCAGCAGCCGCCGGCGCCGTCCTGGGGCAGCATGCTCAACGCCGCCCAGCGCTTCCTGACGCAGGCGCCGTGGATGGCGATCTGGCCTGGCCTCGCGATCTTCCTGGTGGTGCTGTCCCTGAACCTGCTCGGCGACGGCCTGCGCGACGCGCTCGATCCGCGCCAGCGCTAAGGTGAAGTGACAAAGTCGTCGCCGGTCCGAGCACCTCTCCCGGAGGGAGAGGTCGAATTGCGCAGCAATTCGGGTGAGGGGGTCAGGTCCATCGATAGAGCGTAACCCCTCACCCGGCGCTTCGCGCCGACCTCTCCCCTTGGGAGAGATGGGGCAGTGCACGCGGCGCCAGAAGCTAGATCACGACCTCGCGCACCACGCGGCGGCAATCCATCTCGAATTCGAGATCGACGACCGGCGGCCGCGCGAAATGCCAGGTGAGCCCCGAGCGTAGAGCGCCGCGGCGGACTAGCTCGTCGCCCAGCGCGTGGTGGAAATTGCGGATCGAATAGGCCTGCACGGCGGTCGTCTCCTTCCAACCGAAGCCGAATGCCGCAAGGCGGCTCTCCATCTGCGCGGTGGTGAAGCGGACCTTCTCCGTGATCCCCTCCGGGCTGAGGTCGCGATAGCGCACGGTGCGCTCGACATAGCTGCCGCTACCCTCCCGCGCCTCGGCGCCGCCGGCGATCACGAAGGTCGGCGTGCTCGATCGCGTCGGCCGCGTGAAGGAGAACGCTTGGAAGGATGGCTCGGCGGGCGGATCAATCTCGGGACAGACATTGCTGCGTGCCACCGGATTGGTGGTGCCGTCGAAAATGCCCCATTCGGACAGCGTCTTGACGTAGTGCAGATTGAAGTTGCGGAAGCCTTCTTCCGTAAACGCGGCCGGCGAGCGCAGCTCGCCGGCGCAGAACGCCGTTAGCGGCCTCCCCGCCTCCCGGATGAATTTGGCGGCCAGCGAAAATCCCTCCGCCAGCGGCACCAGACGATCGAAGCGAACCCGCTCGATCTCGTAGCCGGGATCGGCGGCGGCGCCCGCCGAATACTGGAATACGGACGGAATGAAGCGATAGTTGCCGGCGGCGAATTCGCGGGTCATTTTCCAATCCCTATTCCAGTTGCATGCGGACGCCCTTGGCGCCGTTGAGCAGGCGCTTGAGGTGGAAGCCGGCCAGCGCATCGTCGGCGTGCATGCCGACCAGCGCGGCGAAGGCCGGCATGGCCGCGACGTCGCCGGCTTCAAGCTTGGCGAAGGCTTCGGAGTACTGCGTCGTCAGAGGTGTTTCGAATCTTGCCGGCGGCAGCGGCTCGAAGGCGCGCAGCGGCTCGCTGCGGCCGCGCAGCATGAGGTCGCCCACGGGCCGGCCCCGAAAATTCGAGGCTCCCTTGGCGATGGTGGCGCTGACGCAGATGCGCGTGCCCAGATACTTGTTGGCGGCTTCCAGCCGCGCCGCCGTGTTGATGGTATCGCCATAGGCGGTGTAATCGAAGAATCGGCTCCCGCCGAAATTACCGACCAGCGCGGGCCCGGCATGGACGCCGATGCGCGTCGTGCCGAAATTGACGCCCTTGTCCTTCCAGCGCAGGCGAAAGTCTTCGGCCCATTTATCGAGATCGTGGGCGCAGGCGACCGCACGCGTTGCGAAATCTGGCTGATCGCCGGGCGCGTTGAACAGCACCTGGATGGCATCGCCGATGATCTTTGCAACCGTGCCCTCGTGCTCGAACACGATGTCGGTCATGCCGCCCACATAGGCGTTGAGGAGCTCGCCCAGCGTCTCCGGCGCCGCGCTCTCGACCAGGGTCGTGAAGCCGGTAATGTCGGTGAAAATGGTCGCGACGTCGCGCCATTGCACCTCCATGCCGTCGCTCTCGCCGCTTGCCGCGGCCAGGCGCTTGGCGATCTCGGGCGAGAAGTAGCGCGACAGCGAGGCATGGGCGCGTTCGGCCTCCGCCTGCCGTCGCCGCGCCTCGCGCAGCGTCTCGACGTGGCGGATGGTCTTCTGGATCGTGGTCTCCAGATCGGCGAAGTCGATCGGCTTGGTGAGGAAGTCGAAGGCGCCGCGGTTCATCGCGGTGCGGATGTTGCTCATGTCGCCATAGGCCGAGACGATGATCGTCGACTTCTTGTCCTCGGTCTCCTGGAGCTTCTGGAGCAGCGACAATCCGTCCATCCGCGGCATGTTGATGTCTGATACCACCAGGTCGACATGCGGATGCAGCTCGATCAATTGCAGCGCCTCGACGCCATCATGGGCAAACAAGAAGCTGACGAGTCCCTCGCGAATCTGCCCGCGAAACTTCTGGAGGACCAGCGCCTCCAGATCGGGCTCATCATCGACAACGAGAATCGTGGATGTCATGCTGCTTGCTCGAGCCTTGTGTCGATCTCCTGCCGCAGCAGCGCAAAATCGATCGGCTTGGTCAGAAGCCCGACCGCGCCGCGCTCGATCGCCTTCCGCCGTGTTTCCGCATCGCCGTAGGCCGTGATCATGATCACGGGCACATCCGGGCGTTCTGCGCGCACTTTCGGCAACATGTCGAGCCCGCTCATGCCGGGCATATTGATGTCGGAGAGGATCAGGATCAGCGAGGGATCGCGCACTTCGACGGCGCGTTCGATCGCCACCGGCGCGGACGGGGCAAACTCCATCTGGAAACGGCCCGCGCGCAGGTCGCGCCGGAACTGCTGACGAAACAGCGCCTCAACGTCGGGCTCGTCGTCGACGACAAGGATGTAGACGTTCAATTCCTGCCTCCGGTATTGCCTTCTGCCAGCATGCGCGGCAGCGTAATGATGAATTCAGTGAAAGCGCCCGGCTCTGTATTTACGTCGACCGTGCCGCCATGCTGTTTCACCACGATGTCGTGACTCATGGACAGGCCGAGCCCGGTTCCCTCGCCGGCCGGCTTGGTGGTGAAGAAGGGATTGAACATTTTCTCCTTCACCTCGGGCGGGATGCCGGTGCCGTTGTCGCGGATCCTGATTTCGACCCTGTTGCCGAGGTTCCTGGTTGAGGCGCTCAGCGTCGGCTCGAAAGCGCCGCCCTCGCTCTCCTTGCGCTTGGTCGCGGCATAGAAGCCGTTCGAGATCAGGTTGAGGAAGACGCGGGTGATCTCCTGCGGATAGATGTCGAGCATGCCGGCGGCCGGATCGAGGTCGCGCTTGAGCGTGATGTTGAAGCCCGGCTTTTCGGCGCGCGCGCCGTGATAGGCAAGATTGAGACTCTCCTCAACGAGCGTGTTGATGTCCGCCGCCCGCCGCTCGCCCGAGCCTTCGCGCGAATGCAAGAGCATGTTCTTGACGATGGAATCGGCGCGCTTGCCGTGCTGTACCACCTTTTCAAGATTGCCCTTGAGCATGTGGGTGAGCTCGGCGACCTCCTCCTTGGTCTTGTCGTTAAGGCCTACCGATTGCAGGACCTCGTTGAGTTCGTCGATCAACTCCGTCGATACCGAGGAGAAGTTGTTGACGAAGTTGAGTGGGTTCTTGATCTCGTGCGCGATGCCGGCGGTAAGCTGCCCCAGCGACGCCAGCTTCTCGGTCTGGATCAGGCGGTCCTGCGCAGTGCGCAGCTCGTCGAGGGATTGGGAGAGCTCCTTGGTGCGCTCCTGGACCTGCTCGAACAGGCGCACATTCTCGATCGCAATGACCGCCTGGTCGGCGAAGGTCTGGACGAGGTCCATCTGGCGCTGGCTGAAGGGGCCCGGATCAGGCCGTCCCAGCAAAAGCACACCTTCAACCGCCTTGTCGCGCATCAGCGGCACGGCGAGCACGGCACGATAGAGGCCGATCACAGGCGCCTGTCCGAAATTATATTCGGAGTCCTCGCGAATGTCGGGAACGTGAACCGGCTTGCCGTCCATGAAGACGCGGCCGGTGATGGTCTCACGTCCCGGCCTGATCGGGTGAGCCTCCATGAAATCGATGAAGGCTTGCGTGCAGCCCGACTCGGCCTTGAGCCGCATCACCTCGCCATCGCGCAGGCAGATGATGCCGAGCGAGGCGCCGCACAGCGCCTGCGCTGATTCCGTCAGCGTCGTCAGCACGGATTTCAGATCGAACGCGGAACGGCTGATCACCTTGAGCACGTCGGCGGTCGCAGTCTGCTGCTGTAGGGATTCGCTCAGTTCCGCCGTGCGCTGCTCGACCTTGTTCTCGAGGTCCGCATAGGATTCCTGCAGCCGCGCGCCCATGTCGTTGAACTGGTTGGCGAGCCCTTCCAGCTCATCGCCGGTCTTGATCGAGATGCGCTGCGAGAAGTCGCCGCCGCCAATGCGCTCGGCGCCGGTGCGCAGTGCCTGGATCGGGCCGACCATGCGCCGCGCCAGGAAAATCCCTGCGAGCACTGCGAAGATGGATGCTGCGAGCAGCACGATGGCGAGACGTTGCAGGGAGGCATAGAGCGAGGCATAGGCTTCCTCGACCGGAAGCTCCACGAACATGGTCCAGCCCAGCGGCGCGATCGGCGCAGACGCCGTCAGCACCTTCTGTCCCTGGATATTCGTCGCCTCCTGCAACGAGTCAGGCATGGTCCCGCCGCCGGCCTGCGCGGCGCGCACCTGCTCGAGCCTGGACATGTCGGTGTTGCGCAACACCAGGCTGATGTCGGGATGCGCGATCAGCCGGCCCTGCGAGCCCACCACATAGGCATGCCCGTGCTCGCCGACCTTGATCTGCGAGACGACGTCCCAGATCAGCTTGAGATTGACTTCCGCGATGCTGACGCCGGCGTCCTTGCGCGTGCCGGCCAGCGCCAGCGTCATGTACGGCTCGGACTCCCGCCGGAAATAGACAGGCCCGTAATAGACCTTGTGCGCAACGGCCTCGGTGAATTTCGCATCCTTGGAGAGATCGATCCCGCTGTCGACGACGTCCATCGCCAGGCGCGAGACGCGCAAGCGCTCCTTGCCAGTCGAATCGACCTGGGCGAGCTCGGTGATGGCCGGAACCTGGCGCAGAAGCCGCAGCGCATCGAAGCGGCGCTGCTCGATCGAGCCGGCCGACCACGGCAGTTGCGTGGTCCAGCCAAGCTGGCTCTCGATCTCCTTGACGAACTGGCCGATCTTGGCGGCGGCCGCCTCGGCCTGCTCGCGCTGAACGCGGATCAGCGCGGCCTTGTGCTCACGATAATAGAAGAACACCTCGAAGAGCCCGTTGGCGAGCAGCGCAACGGCCACCACGGCCACGAACAGCCCGACATACTTGGTGAACAGCCGGGTCCGGATCCCGGGCCGCGGGCCCTCGCCGGACGCGGCATCGCTTGCCCCTGCGCTACCAGGCAGCGACCGGCCCTGCGGTGTGTCGGGATGGAGGGAAATACTCATTCCGCCGAATCTAGCAAGAAGGCCCGGACTTGTCTCTTGCCGCAGTGCACAACGCTACTCGATGACCTCGTCGGCGAGCGCCAGCAGGGTGGGTGGAATCTCGAGTCCAGTCGCTTTGGCCGTCTTCAGGTTGAGCGCGAGGGGATAGCGGGTCGGCTGCTCGAATGGCAGATCGCCGGGATTCGCTCCGCTGAAAATGCGGGCGACCAGTGCTGCTGCCCGCTCGAAACATTCCGACACGTCCGGTCCGTAGGACATCAGCCCGCCGTCGCGGGCGAAGTCATCATTTTCGTAGATTGCTGGCAGCTTCCGGACGGCGGCAAACTCGAACACCCGCTTGCGGTTGAGAATGGTGAGCGCATCCGCCACCATCAGGATGCCATCCGGCAAATCGCCTGACATCACCGAGAAGGCCTCGTCGAAATCGTCGGGCTCGCGGACGCCGAGCGCCTGCACGGTCAGCCCGAGCGCCTGGGCGGCCTTCGCCGATGCCTGGTAGCGCGTGGTCATGCCGAGGTCGTCCTTGTTCCAGAGCATGGCGACCTTGGTCAGCTTCGGCGACATCTCCTTCAACAACGCCAGCCGCTTGGCACTGAGCGTCGCCGCGACGTCCGAAATGCCGGTGATGTTGCCACCGGGATGAGCGAGGCTTTCGATGAGCCGGGTCTCGACGGGATCGCCGATGCCACTTGCCGCAACAGTAGGTACGCCCGCCGCCTTTGCGGCCATGGCCGTCGGGTAGCCTATGATGACAATGGCATCGACGCTCCTGGATTTCAGATCCGCGATCAGCGAGGGGAGCTTGGCGACATCGCCTGCCGCGCCGCGAGGCTCAAGACTGAGATTCTGACCGAGGCTGAAGCCACGCTCGCCGAGCACCTTGATCAGGATCTTGCCGCCCGGACTCGTCTCCGCAATGGGCACGATCGGTGTCAGCGTGCCGAGACGGTAGGTCTTGCCGCCCTGTGCCACGACCGAGCCCGAACAAAGCAGCGAAACGCAGCCAAGCCCTCCCAGGAATTCGCGCCGCCTCATCATGTCTTCCCTGCTCTGGCGCAACAGCGCACCGCGCAAGTCTAGCATGGGACAAGAAAAAAGCGGCAATGGCGATGGCCATTGCCGCTTTGCATCTTCGATCGATCGGCCTCAGGTCGGCCGCAGCGCGCTGGAGCCGACATCCAGCGCCTCGATCTGCTTGTTCCGTTCGGATTCGGTCTTGGCGCGGTGGTCGGTCGCGAGCACCACATAGACCGCCGGCAGCACGAACAGCGTGAACAGCGTGCCGATCGACATGCCCACCACGACCACGAGGCCGATCGAGAACCGGCTGGCCGCGCCGGCGCCCGTCGCGGTCAGCAGCGGGATCAGGCCGGTGACCATCGCAGCTGTCGTCATCAGGATCGGCCGCAGACGGATGCGGGCCGCCATTTCGATCGCCGAGCGGCGGTCGAGCCGTTCGTTGATCTGGAGCTCGTTGGCGAACTCCACCATCAGGATGCCGTGCTTGGTGATCAGGCCAATCAGCGTCAGCAATCCGACCTTCGTGTAGATGTTCATGGTCGCCACGCCAAAATAGAGCGGGATCAGGGCGCCGACGATCGCCATCGGCACCGAGATCATGATGACCAGCGGGTCACGCAAGCTCTCGAACTGCGCCGCCAGCACCAGGAAGATGATAATCAGCGCAAATCCCATCGTAATGAGAAGCTGATTGCCCTCCTGCACGTACTGTCGGCTTTCGGAGAGATAGTCGTGACTAAAGCCTTGCGGCAGCTTCTTGGCCTCGCCTTCGAGGAAGTCGACCGCTTGTCCCATGGTCACGCCCGGCATCGGCACGGCCGAGAAGGTCGCCGAGTTGAGCTGATTGTAGTGGGACAGCGAGTTCGGATCGGTCGAGGTCTCGATCGACACCACCGTCGACAGCGGAAGCTGCTGACCGGTGTTCGTCGTCACGTAGTAGCCGCCGAGCAACTCAGGCGAGAGCCGCTGGCCGCGTGGCACCTGCGGGATCACCTGGTAGGAGCGTCCCTCGAGATTGAAGCGGTTGATGTAGTTGCCACCCAAGAGCACCGCCAGCGCGCTGCCGACGTTCTGCATGTTGATGCCGAGGTCCTGCGCCTTGGTGCGATCGATCTTCACCTTCACCGTCGGCTGGTTGAAGTTGAGATCGCTGTCGGAGACGATGAACATGCCGCTCTTGCGCGCGGCGTCCTTCAGCTTCTCCATCTGCTCATAGACGGTCTGGAAACCGGCGGTCGAGTTGATCACCATCTGCACCGGCAGACCGCCCGGCCCGCCCGGCAGCGGCGGCAGGTTGAAGGCGAACGCCTGCACGCCCTCGATCTTGGAGAGCTCAGCCTGCACCAGCGGCTTCAGCTTGATCGACGAGCGTTTGCGCTCGTCCCAGGGCTTTAGCAGCATACCGGCGATGCCGTTCTGCGGGCCGTTGATGCCATTCAGCACGAAGCGCAGGTCGGTCTCGGGGAAGCTTTGGAACTTCTTGTCGAGCTTCTCGCCATAGAAATCGAGATAGTCGATGTTGGCGTATTTCGGCGCCTTGGTCACCGCGAACACGATGCCCTGATCTTCCTCGGGTGCAAGCTCAGCCGAGGTATGGAACCACAGGAATCCGACCAATCCCAGAATGGTCATCGCACAGAGGAACGTGACTGGACGATAGTCGAGCGAGCGGTCGAGCTTGCGGCCGTACCAGCGCGTCACCGCGCCGAACACCTTGTTCACGAGTTTGCCGAAGCGCCCTTCGTCGGCACTCTTCAGGAGCACCGAGCACATCATCGGCGACAGTGTCAGCGCGATGACGCCGGACACGATCACCGAGCCTGCAAGCGTGAAGGCGAATTCGCGGAACAGCGAACCGGTCAGGCCGCCGAGGAAGCCGATCGGAGCATACACCGCGGCCAGCGTAATCGTCATCGATATGACGGGCCCGACGATCTCGCGCGCGCCTTGCAGCGCAGACTGCACCGGCGTCTTGCCCTCCTCCAGATGGCGGTGGATGTTCTCCACCACCACGATGGCGTCGTCGACGACGAGACCGATGGCGAGCACCATCGCGAGCAGCGTCAGCAGGTTGAAGGTGAAACCCATCGCGAGCATCAGGGTGCAGACACCGATCATCGAGAGCGGGATCGTGACGACCGGAATGATCACCGATCGGAACGAGGCCAGGAACAGGAAGATCACCACGATGACGATGATCACGGCCTCGCCAAGCGTCTTCTCGACCTCGTCGATCGAGGACTGGATGAACTTGGTCGAGTCGTAGGCGACCTTCATCTTCATCGACGGCGGCAGATTGCGCTCCAGTTCGGGGAACAGCGCGCGCACGCCCTTCACCAGCGTGAGCGGGTTGCCCTGCGGCGTCGCGTTCACGCCGATGAAGATGGCATGATCGCCGTTGAAGGCGACGCTCGCATCGGTGCTTTGGGCGGCAAGCTCGACGGTCGCGATGTCCTCCATCCGAACGAAGCCGCCGTCCTTGGCCTTGACGATCAATTTCTTGAATTGATTGACGTCGGTGAGGCCCGTGTTGGTATTGATATTGGAGACGATGAGATAGCCCTTGGTCTGGCCGGCCGCCGACTGGAAGTTGTTGGCGGTGATCGCGGCCGCGACATCGGCCGGCGACACATTGCGGCCGGCCATCTTCACGGGATCAAGCCACAGCCGCATCGCAAAGGTCTGGCCGCCCAGGATGTCGGCCGACGCGACGCCGTCGACGGTCGACAGCACCGGCTGCACCACACGCGTCAGGTAGTCCGAGATCGCCGAGCCCGAGAGCTCCTCCGAGGAGAAGCCGATATACATCACCGCCGTGGTCTGGCCCGTCGTCTTGGTGACGATCGGATCGTTCGATTCCTTCGGGATCAGATATTTGACCGAATTCACCTTGGCGAGCACCTCGGTGAGCGCCTGGTTCGGATCGAAGTTCAGCTTGATGTAGACCTGGATCGTGCTCGTGCCCTGCACGGACGATGACGTGATGTAGTCGACGCCCTCGGCGGACGCGACCGCCTGCTCGATCGGCGTCGTGATGAAGCCCTGGATCAGGTCCGCGGACGCGCCGGGATAAGAGGTCGTGACGTTCACGACCGTGTTCGACAGTTTGGGATATTGCCGGATCGGCAGCACCATCGCCGCACGTAGGCCGATCAGGAGGATCAGCAGGCTGACGACGACCGACAGGACCGGTCGCTTGATGAAGATATCGGTAAAGGCCATCGCGGCGATCTCGAATTCGTTTTGCTTGAGTGGCGTGATCCGGCGTCAGGCCGGATCACGCGAGCGCGTTGTCAGTAGCGCGGCGGCTGCGCCGGAATGGCCGGCGCCGGATCGGGCGAAATCGCCACGGCTGCGCCCGATTGCAGCTTGAGCTGGCCGAGGGCGACGACCTTGTCACCCGGCTTCAGGCCCTTGAGGATCTCGGCGCGGCCTTCGACCCGATTGCCGGTCTGCACGAAAGTGCGCACGGCATTCAGGCTGGTCTTGCCGTCCTCTCCCTGCTTCTCCGTGATGACGAACACCGAGTCGCCATAGAGCGTGTAGTCGACCGCCGTCTCCGGAACGGTGATCACCGGAGGCTTGTCCGGCAGCACCACCGTCGTGGTCACGAACATGCCGGGCTTCAGGATCTTGTCCGGATTCGCGATCGTCGCCTGCACGCGGATGTTGCGGGTGTCGCTCGCGATCTGCGGCTCGATGGTGGTGATCTTGCCCTCGAAGACGCGGCCCGGATAGGCATCGACCTTCAGCCGCACGGTCTGGCCGACCTTCAGATTGCCTGAGTCCTTCTCCGTCACCGTGAAATTGGCCCACAGCACCGACAGATCCGTCAGCGACACGATGGCCGTGCCCGCGGTGAGATACTGGCCGACTTCGACCTTGCGCACGCCGAGATCGCCGGAGAACGGCGCCCGCACCAGCTTCTGCGAGATCAGCGCCTCCGTCTTGGCGATGCCTGCCATCGCCTGATCGTAGGAAGCCTGCGCCTGGTCGACGGTCGCCTGCGGACCGAACTGGCGTGAGGCGAGCTGCTTGGCGCGGTCGAGGGAGAGCTGCGCCACCGTTGCCTGCGCCTTGAAGTTGGCAAGGTCACCCTGCTCTGGCGCGTCGAAGAGCTGCACCAGCGGCGTGCCTTCCTCGACATGCGCGCCCGGCTCGAACTTGATCTCGGTGACACGGCCGTTGACGTCGGCGGTGACGTTGACCTGATGCACGGCGGCGAGCTCGCCGACCGCGGTCAACAGGTTCGGCACCACCTCGGACTTCGCCTCGGCCGCGCTGACGCTCACCGGCGGCGGCTTGTTGTTGGCGAAGAACTGCTTGATCATCTGGCCACGGAAAGAATTGAACCAGACCAGCCCGCCGACGAGTGCGCCGAGCAGCAAACCGACAATGATGAACCAGCGCACCGGCTTCACCGGGCGCTTGGGCGCCTTGTCGATCGGTTCGCCCGATATTTTGTGTTCAGCCACGATGTTCATGTCATGCACTTTCTGCAATCGCCGCCTCGCCGGCACCCGGCGCCAAAACGTGGCCCAGATGCGAAGCAATTGCGGCGTCGTTAAGTCCGATACCTCTCAGGAGAAACTCACAGAGCTGCCGCCCCAGATCGCCCGCTTTGCCGTAGGCGAGGCAAGGCGTGGCCGGCAGCCTGGTCAGCGCAGCCGTCATCACCGAATGGTGCGCGAACCAGAACAGGTTGAGCGGATCCGTTGCGCAGGGCCTTGCGTCGCCCGCCGCCACCGCGCGCTCCAGCGAGGCGACGAAAACGGCTCCGATCAGATTCTCGATCTTGGCATATAGCAGGCGCGCGAATTCGCCATCATCCAGATGGCTAGTAACCATCAGCCGCAGGCGCTGCGCCTCCTCCTGATCCGGGCTGTCTGCGATCTGCATGAAGTGCTCGACCATGCTCCGGATCAGCTCGACCAGGGTGGCTGTTGACGGCTCCCGCTCAAGAAGCTCCATCAGTGCCGGATCAGCCTCGCACTCGTCGCTGAGGATCTCGGCGTACAGCGCGGCCTTGGACGGGAAATGCTTGAACAGCAGCGCTTCAGAAATGGCAGCGGCGGCCGCCACGCTCTTGGTCGTGGTGCCGGTATACCCGTGACGGGCAAAGCAACGTTTCGCGGCACCGAGGATGAGTTGCCTCCTCAGGTCGCTCGTCATACGCAGTGAGCTCATGTTAGTGAGTAAGCACTCACCCACGCAAAAGTCAAGTAGAGTGCTGCGATGCAACCTCGATGAGGTGACAAAGCTCAGCGCGCCCCGACGATAGCAAACCCCCGGGCGCGGAGGCCGCGCCGGTCCGCGTTCAGCGAGCGCAGCAGACGATCCCGCGTATCGCGCACATGGGCAGAAGCCTCTCGTGCGGCCTCCTCTGACTGCCCGCTGCGGATATAGCCGAGGATTCGGCGGTGCTCGCTCCAGGCCTGCTCGCGTGACGACTCGGTCCAGACCTCGAGCCAGCGGGCTCGCGAGAGCCTGATCATCACCCCGTCGATCGCGGCGACGAGAAACTTGTTGCCGCTGAGCCGGGCAATTTCGACATGGAAGTCGGTACCGATCTTGTGCCACTCCTCGCGTGGCACGTCAGAACGGCAGGCATTGAGCATTTCTTCGATGCCATCGAGATCCGCCGACGCCGCTCGCGCGCAGGCAAGCCGCACCGCGGTCACCTCGAGCGGCTCACGAAATTCGGCCAGGGCTTCGATTTCGCCGAGATCGATCGGGGCCACGGCCCAATTCCGCCCCTCCCGCTGCACCAGGCCCTCGCCCTCCAACCGCGCCAGCGCGGCGCGAATGGGCGTGCGCGAGCTCTGGAAGCGACCTTCCAGCCAGCGCTCGGTCAGACGCTCGCCGGGCCCGAGGTCCAGCGAGAGAATCATTTCCCTGAGCTGATCGTGGATCAGCAGCATCTGCGACACGCCGAAATCTCCAGCCTTCCGCGCGCGTCATACCGCTCGCAATTGTGAACAATGGTATCCCTTTTTGGTATCCCATTCAACTTCATTTTGGTATCCCAAAACGGTATTCCAGGGAAAGAAGGTGAGGAATGACGACGACCACGGATGACGAAGAGATGCCGGATGCGGTCAGCACCGCCCGCCCGGTGTCCGCCGCTCACAACCTCGTCGGCGTCGGCCTGGCGGCGGTCGCGGCGATCGCGTTTTCGCTGCGTGCGATCTTCGTCAAGCTTGCCTATGAGGACATGAGCGATCCGGTGACGCTGCTGGCGCTGCGGATGATCTTCTCATTGCCGTTCCTGGCCGCGGCGCTGGCGCTTCATCACCGTTCCTCGGCAGCTCCCGCCCCGCTCACAAGATGCGACGCGATGGCCCTCGCGGCGCTTGGTTTCATCGGCTACTACCTGTCGAGCTTTCTCGACATGTTTGGACTGCAATTCGTGGCCGCCGGGATCGGCCGCCTGCTGCTGTTCCTGTATCCGACGATCGTGGTGATCATTTCCGCGCTGGTCCTGGGCAAGCGGATTTCGCAGCGCGAAGTCGTTGCGCTGCTCATCACCTATGCGGGCGTCGCGCTCGTACTCTCCGCCCAGTTCGACAAGCCGAACGCAAACTTCTGGCTGGGTGCTCTCCTGGTGATGCTCAGCGCGGTCACCTTCTCGATCTATCTCGTCGGCAGTGGCGAAGTCGTTGCCAGGCTCGGATCGATCCGTTTCACGGCCTATGCGACCGCCGCGGCCAGCGTCTATTGCATCGTGCAGTTCCTGCTGCTGCGGCCGCTCGGCGCGCTCGTGCTGCCCATTCGCGTCTACGAGCTCGCGCTTGCCATGGCGGTGTTCTCAACCGTGATGCCCCTGTTCATGATGGCGGAGGCACTGCGTCGTATCGGCGCGAGCCGCGTCGCGATGATCAGCGCGCTGGGACCGGCCGCAACCGTCATCTCAGGCTATGTCGGCCTCGACGAACGGATGACATGGATGCAGACGATCGGTGGTGTCCTGATCGTGTCGGGCGTGCTCATCGTCGCCGCTCACGTCCGCAAGCTGGACGGGAAGTGACCGAGCTAGATCGGCGGGAACCCGAGGTCGCCGCGCAGCCGGTTGACGATGTAGGTGCCGTCGCGGGTGGGCAGGATGCGGGCCAGCTCGGCGCTGTCGATCTTCACGTTGGCAAAGCGGGGGCCGCCCCTGACGTCATGGACGGACGCGGCGAAGCTCTCGACCTCCGCCATGGTGGAGATCGCCCGGCTATCCCCGATGCCGCAGGCCCTGGCGACGCCGACGAGGTCGGCGGCGGCCGAGGTATGACTGGTCTGGCCGCCGGTCTCGCCGTAGCGCTCATTGTCCAGCACCACGATCGAGAGGTTGGCGGGCTTCTGCAGGCCGATGGTGGCAAGGCTGCCCATCCCCATCAGCATCTCGCCGTCGCCGGTGATGACAAGCACCGGCAGTTCTGGCTGGGCCAGCGCCAGCCCCAGGCCGATCATCGCGGCGCCGCCCATGCCGCCCCAGAGATAGAAATTGCGCGCGTGGTCACCGGCGGCAGTGATGTCGTTGGTCGAGGCGCCCAAGCCACCGATCGCGACCACATCCCTGCGGTTCGCAAGCAGCGCGGCGACGACCTGACGGCGATCGAGGAGATTGGTCTTGCTCATTTGGTGAAAACCTTGGCGCCGATCAGGCGCTGCGACAGGAGGACGGCGGTCGGCGTCAACGCGTTGTAGGCCTGCGCTGCGGCGGCCTCCAACACGGCCGGCACTTCGGCGGCATGCGATGCACGCAGGACCTGGACGCCGGAGAGTTCGAAGACGCCTTGGGTGGTCGATCCCATCGGCACTTGCCAGGGATTGAACTCGCCCCCTTCGCCGCGCATCGTCACCAGCGTGAGGAACGGAAAGCGCAGGATCGGGATCAGCGACAGCATGTTGATGCAGTTGCCGACCCCGCTCGACTGCATCAGCAGCACGCCGCGCTGCCCGCCGGTCCAGGCGCCCGCCAGCAGCGCCACGCCCTCCTCCTCGGTCGTGAGCGGAATGCCGCGCATGCTAGATGACGCGAGCACGCGCTTGATGAGTTGGGAGTGACCGGCATCGGGCACATAAGGCACCTGCCGGACCTCGAAGCGCTCCAGGACCGCGAAGATCTCGTCGGGCCATGACGGCGGGGCATCAGCATCAGTGCGCGCGTGCATTTTGGTGTCCAGTCGGCTAGCAAGTCGGAAGAAGTCTAGACGGACGCATGCGTCGTTCGAAGAACAATAACGGCATATCGGCTTTAACCGGTGAGTATAGCGGGATGAACGCACACGCGAGAGAGCTGGCGGCGAGCTTCGACCTGGAGCGGCTGACGCCCGAGTTCTACGACAACCCCTACCCGACTTATCGTGCACTGCGGGAGAACGAGCCGGTCAAGCGCCTGCCGAACGGCACGGTGTTCCTGACGCGCTATGACGATCTCGTCACCACCTACAAGAACACGAGATCGTTCAGCTCGGACAAGAAGAAGGAGTTCACGCCGAAATACGGCGCCTCCCTGCTCTACGAGCACCACACCACGAGCCTCGTGTTCAACGATCCGCCCGCGCACACCCGCGTGCGGCGCCTGATCATGGGCGCGCTGTCGCCGCGCGCGATCGCCAGCATGGAGGGCGACCTCATCGCGCTGGTTGACCGGCTGCTCGATGCGATCGCTGCCAAAGGCGACTGCGAGTTAATCGGCGATTACGCCGCCACCATTCCCATCGAAGTGATCGGCAACCTGCTCGACGTCCCCCATGACGAGCGCGAGCCGCTGCGCGGCTGGTCGCTGGCGATCTTGGGCGCGCTCGAGCCAGTCGTCTCGCCGGAGGCTTTTGCGCGCGGCAATCAAGCGGTGAAGGATTTCCTTAGCTATCTCCAGACGCTCGTCGCGCGCCGCCGGCAAAAGCCCGGCAATCCCGAGCGCGACGTGCTGACTCGCCTGATCCAAGGAGAAGGCAGCGGTGAGGACAACGGCGAGCGGCTGACCGAGACCGAGCTGCTGCACAATTGCATCTTCCTGCTCAATGCCGGCCACGAGACCACCACCAATCTGATCGGCAATGGCCTCGTGGCACTCGATCGCCATCCGGACCAGAAGCAGCGGCTGATCCAGAACCCCGACCTGATCAAGACGGCGGTCGAGGAGATGCTGCGCTATGAGAGCTCGAACCAGCTCGGCAACCGCATGACCACTGAAGCGGTCGAGCTCGGCGGCGTGATGCTGGAGGCCGGCACCTCGATCACGCTGTGCATTGGCGCCGCGAACCGCGATCCCGTGCAATTTCCTGATCCTGAGATCTTCGACATCGCGCGCACGCCGAACCGGCATCTCGCTTTCGCCACCGGCGCGCATCAATGTGCCGGCATGGCGCTGGCGCGGCTGGAAGGCGCGATCGCGATTTCGCGCTTCCTGGCGCAATTCCCGAACTATGCCTTGAGCGGGAAGCCCGTGCGCGGTGGCCGCGTCCGGTTCCGCGGCTTCCTCAACGTGCCGTGCTCCATCGGCTGACGCGTGGCGAGGATTCCATGAGTATCAAGAGCTTGCGCGACCGCTGGGCCGATCCCCTCCTGACGGCGCTGACGGGCCTCCTCGTCGTCATGATGTTCGTCATTGCGCCGCTGCAGGCACTCGGGATCTTCGCCTTCCAGGTGTCCGAGCTCGTGCTCGCCCTGCTGCTCGTTTGCGGCATCTTCATCATCTCGGGGAGTCCGATCGCGGTCGGCGCGATGCTGATCGCACTCGTCATGATCGTCACCGGCGCCGTCCTGCGATTCCACTCGCCCTCGCTGCTCGACCTCAACCTCTTTGCCGGCTCATGGTTCATCCTCGGCGTCACGATGGCGTGGGCGGTGGCACGCGCGACCTTTGCACCTGGGCGCATCAATTTTCATCGCGTCATCGGCGCCGTCCTGCTCTACTTCACGGTCGCCGTGATCTTCGCAGCCC
This sequence comes from Bradyrhizobium sp. UFLA05-153, assembly GCF_054185185.1. Lineage (NCBI taxonomy): Bacteria > Pseudomonadati > Pseudomonadota > Alphaproteobacteria > Hyphomicrobiales > Nitrobacteraceae > Bradyrhizobium > Bradyrhizobium sp. UFLA05-153. The sequence goes on along the minus strand of NZ_JBBIAM010000022.1, from coordinate 71,688 downwards.
TTTTCACGTTCGTCGGGTCGCTCGTGCCGGAAGCCTTTTCCGGCATGAAGGTAGAGGATAGTCCGGCGCTGGCAAGCCAGGTGATCTATTTCAGCTTCGCAACCATGACGACGACCGGCTATGGCGACGTTGCACCCGTGCATCCCGTCGTTCGCAGCCTCTGCAATCTCGAAGCCATATTCGGACAGCTCTATCCGGCCACCCTGCTGGCGAGGCTGGTGACGCTGGAGCTCGAGCACCGCGACAAGGAGTGAGTTTGAACGTGTCACGCATTTTCGGCTAGAATGGACAAGGCAGACCAGCTGGAGTGACGAAGGATGAGTAGTCCGCCAGTCGCTGATTTCATCGCGAGAGAGGCGCGTTTCGGCGCCCGCAATTACGAGCCGCTCGGCGTTGTCCTGTCGCGCGGCGAAGGCGTCTTCGTATGGGACACCCAGGGCAACCGCTATCTGGATTGCCTCTCCGCCTATTCGGCTCTCAACCAGGGCCACTGTCACCCCAAGATTCTGGCCGCCATGGTCGAGCAGGCGAGCCGACTGACCCTAACCTCGCGTGCATTCCACAACGATCAGCTCGCCCCGTTCTACGAGGAGATTGCGGAACTGACGGGCTCCCACAAGGTGCTGCCGATGAACAGCGGGGCCGAGGCGGTGGAGAGCGCGATCAAGTCGGTGCGCAAATGGGGCTATGAGGTGAAGGGCGTGCCGGACGGACAAGCCGAGATCATCGTCTGCGCCAACAACTTCCACGGACGCACTCTTGGTGTGGTCGGCTTCTCGACGGATCCGGCAACGCGCGGGCACTTCGGACCGTTCGCGCCGGGCTTCAGGATCATTCCGTTCGGCGATGCCGCAGCCCTCGAGGAGGCGATCACGCCGAACACCGTCGCCTTCCTGGTCGAACCGATCCAGGGCGAAGCGGGCGTCATCATTCCACCGGCCGGCTATTTCACAGGGGTCCGCGAGCTCTGCACGACGCATGAGGTGATGCTCATCCTTGACGAGATCCAGACCGGACTCGGCCGCACCGGCAAGCTGCTCGCGGAACAGCACGAAGGCATCGAGGCGGACGTGACGCTGCTCGGCAAAGCCTTGTCGGGCGGCTTCTACCCCGTCTCGGCCGTGCTTTCGAACAACGAAGTCCTCGGCACGCTGAAGCCTGGCCAGCACGGCTCGACGTTCGGCGGCAATCCGCTCGCCTGTGCTGTGGCGCGGGCAGCGCTCCGCGTGCTCGTCGAGGAAGGAATGATCGAGAATGCCGCGGTGCAGGGTGAACGCTTCCTGGAAGGCCTCAGTAGCATCCGCGCCAACACCGTCCGCGACGTGCGCGGACGCGGGCTGATGCTGGCGGTCGAACTACATCCAGAGGCCGGCCCCGCGCGCCGCTACTGTGAGGCTCTGCAGGTTGAAGGCATCCTCGCCAAGGATACCCATGAGCACACGATCCGCATCGCCCCGCCACTGGTGATCACCAGCGATCAGGTCGACTGGGCGCTGGAACGGTTCGCCACCACCCTCACGCGGGATTTCTCCTGAGGCTGCCTGCGTCGGAAGACCGCAAGACCGGCGGCAGTCAAGAACGAACGATATCGCCGCCAGCGCGTTGAACGATTGCGGGCGATGGGGACGAGCGTGGAGTTGCGATCATGCTTCCGCGTGGCACTTGCCTTTCGGCATTTTTGGTTGGTGTCTCGATGATCGTGGCGAGCGTGGGAGCGTCCGCCCAGAACCCCCATGGAAGGAGTGGACCACCGGCAGCGGCGCCGCATCCAGCCGCACCACCTGCTATAGCCCGCCCGGCGGCGCCGCCAGCCATGGCACGCCCCGCTGCACCCGCGTTCCATCCACCGGCCATGCCACAGCGCCCCGCGATGGCGCCGCACCCTGCGCCTCACTTCGCCTCGCCGCCACCGCGTCCGGCCCCACACTTCGCTGCGCCGCCGCCGCGAGCGGCCCCGCATGTGGCGGCCCCCCGGCCTGAATTCCATCACCCGCAAGCAGCGCCACAACGTCCGGCCATGGCCCCGCGGCCGACGCCGCATATCGCCGCCCCCTCTCGCCCAAGCGCGCCACCCGCCGTGAGCGCGCGGCCGTCGCGACAGGAGCAGGTGCAACAGCGCGCGCAACAGCACCAGCAGCAGATCCAGCAGCGCCAGCAAATGGTACAGCAACGGCAGCGCGACGCGCTGTCGCGCCAGAGCACGGAACGTCAAACCCGCATCGATCGGCTGCAACAGCGCGTGCAACAATTGCAGTCGCAGAAGCCGGAAGGCCTGCGAGCGCAACGTGCACAGGAGCGGACGCTGCAAACACAGAACCGCCTGCTGCAGCGCGAGCAGAGCATGCAGCAGCGCGATCAGGCGCGCCTGCAGCGGTTGGGGCCTGCGCAAGCCGCAGTCGGGCGAGCCGCCGCCATGCAGGCCGCCGAGCGCGGGCGATTTGCGGAACGTTTCCGCGAGCAGGCCAGTCCGCTGAGCCAGGCGGCGCTCATGACCCGCCAGAGCGGCTGGGCTCCCCGCGAGGCTTGGCAGCACCGCCATCCTGCGGTCTTCGTGGCGTGGCTGGGGCCAGTGTTCTGGCCTTACGCCTATTCCGACATTTTCGACTACACGTTCTGGTCCTACGGGTACGACCCCGGCTACTGGGCCTATGCCTACGACGACTTCGTCGACACCGTGTTCTGGGGCGGGGATGGCGCCTATTCAGCCTATGCCAGCACCAACCCCTATGACTATCCGCAAACCGGTGGCGGCTACCGCGCGAGGCGGGGCTCGAGCGCAAGCCAGCAGGCGCTACGGCAACTATGTGACGCTCCGGACAAGGGCGTGACGGCCTGGCCGTTCGAGTCGATCACGCAGGCGGTCCGGCCGACGCCCGAACAGCGCGGCTTGCTCGACGACTTGAAGGCCGCGGCGGCACAGGCTGCCGATGCATTCAAGCAGTCCTGCAACGATTCCTATGCGCTGACGCCACCCGGCCGCTTGCGCGCAATGACGAACCGCGTCAGCGCCACGCTCGAGGCGGTGAAGATCGTTCGGCCGGCGCTCGAGAAGTTCTATGGCTCGCTCAGCGACGAGCAGCAGGCACGCTTCAATGCGCTCGGCCCCAATATCGGCGAGCCTTCGCAACAGCAGCCCCAGCAGCAGCAGGCGAATGCTCAGGGCGAGAGCTGCGGCGATCCGAAATCAAGCCTGACGGAGCTGCCGATCGAACGGATCGATGCAGTGGTACAGCCGGCCGGCAAGCAGAAGGAAGCGCTCGACCGCCTGAGCGACGCGACCAAGCAGGCTGTTAAAGGACTGCAAGCTGTCTGCCCGGATCAAGTGCCGCTGACGCCGATTGGGCGATTGGAAGCTATGCAGCACCGACTCGAAGCCATGCTGGAGGCGGCCAATTGGGTGCAGCCGGTGCTGGACGAGTTCTACGCGACGCTCAGCAGCGAGCAGAAGGCGCGCTTCAACACGATGCCCCGGACGGCAAGCCAGTGATTGCCACCAGCTGCTTGAGACTTGATTCTAGACCACGGTCCGGTGCCGTTCGATGCAGCTGCGCAGCACCTCATCCATCGGCTTGTCCCACCAGTCGTTGGAGAAGATCTCGATCTCGGAATAGCCGGCATAGCCTTGCGCCTCGACCGCTTTGCGCACTGATCTGATGTCGATGACGCCGTCGCCCATCATGCCGCGGTCGTTGAGGATGTCCTTGGTCGGCACCAGCCAGTCGCAGACGTGGAACGCCAGCAGGCGGTCTCGGCCCGCGCGCGCGATCTGGCTCATCAGCTCCGGATCCCACCAGATGTGATAGACGTCGAGCGCGACGCCCAACGTGCCAGTGCGGCCTGGATCGACCCGGTCGCAGATGTCGAGCGCCTGCTTCGTCGTGTTCACACAGGCGCGGTCCGCGGCATAGGCGGGATGCAAGGGCTCGATCGCTAGCGGCAGCTTTGCCTGCCTGGCATAATCGAGCATTTCAGCGAGAGCATCCTCGACCTGCGCACGCGCTGCGACGATATCTTTCGAGGCGCCGCTGCCCGGCCGCGAATATTGCGGCAGGCCGCCGACGACCAGCACGATGCAGGAGGCGCCGAGCGCCTTGGCTTCATCCACGCAGCGGCGATTGTCGTCGCGCACCTCCGCGCGGCGCGCAGCGTCAGACGTGAACATGCCGCCGCGGCAATAGCCTGAGAGCTCAACCCCGGCGTCGCGCACCGCGCGTGCGGCGCGATCCGGCCCGACGGCCGCGACCTGATCGCGCCAGGGATCGATGGCACGGATGCCGTGCCGCGCGCAGGCGTCAATGATGGCGACGAGGTCGCCCTGCTTGCGGACCGTTGCCGTGTTCAGCGACAGCCAGCGATGGTCGGAAGAGAAGTCGCGCATCAGCCCTCGATTCCGCGTAAGGCCATCACGGTCTTCATCCGCTGTGTCGCGGCTTCCGGATTGGCAAGCAGCCCGGCCTGATCGGCGAGCCGGAACAGCTCAGCCAGATGGAGCGTCGAGCGCGCGCTCTCCTGACCGCCGACCATGGTGAAATGATCGTGATGACCGTTCAGATAGGCCATGAACACCACACCTGTCTTGTAGAAGCGCGTTGGCACCTTGAAGATGTGACGCGACAGGGGCACCGTCGGCCCAAGCACATCATGGAAGCCGGCCTCGTCGCCGGCCGCCAGCCGCGACAGCGCATAGGAGGCCGCCGGCGCGATGGCATCGAAGATGCCGAGCAGCGCGTGCGAAAATCCCTGTTCGTCGCCGGCGATCAGCTCCGCATAGTTGAAGTCATCGCCGGTGTACATCTTGATGCGCTTGTCGAGGCGACGGCGCATGTCGATCTCGCGCTGCATGTCGAGCAGCGAGATCTTGACGCCATCGACCTTGGCGGCATTGCCGTTGATGATCGCGACGGCGGTATCCATCGCCCTGTCCAGATCCTGGGTACCCCAATAGCCGGTCAGGGCCGGATCGAACATGTCGCCGAGCCAGTGGATGATCACGGGTTCGCGGACCTGCGACAGCACGCGATCATAGACCCTGGCGTAGTCGTCGGCATTGCGGCCGAGCTTTGCCAGCGCGCGCGACGCCATCAGGATGATCCGACCGCCAACCTTCTCGACCGCCGCAACCTGCTCTTCATACGCGCGGATCACATCGTCGAGGCCTTTGGCATCCTCCACTGCGAGGTGATCGGTGCCCGCGCCGGAGAACACCAGCGCATTGCGCGACTTTGCGGCCGCAACCGAACGCGTGATCAATTCCAGCGAGGTCGGCCAGTCCAGCCCCATGCCGCGCTGCGCGGTGTCCATGGCTTCGGCAACACCAAGGCCGAGATCCCAGACATGCTCGCGAAAAGCAATGGTCTTGTCCCAGTCGATGGCAGCCGCGAGCCAGGGATCGTTGTCGGCGAGCGGATCGGCCACCATGTGCGCGGCCGAGAACGCAACGCGGTTCAGCGTGCCCTCGAGCTTGGCAGGGAAGCTGCGCGAGGCCGCGAGCCGATAGGTCTCGATCGAGCGATCCGCCCTGGGCAGCTTGAGCGACAACGACGATATCTGCGGGACTGGCTTGTTCATGGCTCCCTCCTCTCAGACCTTGATTGGTGCGACGTCGATCCAGCGTCGCTCCTTCCAGCTCTTCAGCGCACATTCGGCGAGCTGTACGCCCTTGGCGCCTTCGAGCAGCGTGAACTTGTACGGCGCATCCTCGCAGACGTGCCGGATGTACATCTCCCACTGCTCCTTGAAGCCGTTGTCGTAGGAGACGTTGTCCGGCAGCTTCTGCCAGTCGCCGTAGAAATCGTGCAGCCGCTTCTCGTCGGGATTCCACACCGGCCGGGGCGTCGCCTGCCGCGCCTGGATCATGCAGTCGGAGAGGCCCGCCACCGCCGAGCCAAGCGTACCGTCGACCTGGAAGGTGACGAGATCATCGCGATAGACGCGCGTCACCCAGGACATGTTGATATGGGCGATGATGCCGCCCTTGAGCTGGAAGGTGGCGTAGGCGGAGTCGTCGGCCGTCGCCTTGTACTTCTGTCCCTGCTCGTCATAGCGCTCGGGAATATCGGTATTGCCGATGCAGACCACGCTCTCGACGTCGCCAAAAAGGTTGTCGAGCACGTAACGCCAGTGGCAGACCATGTCGAGGATGATGCCGCCACCATCCTCATTGCGATAGTTCCAGGATGGCCGCTGCGCCTCCTGCCAGCCGCCTTCGAACACCCAATAGCCGAACTCGCCGCGCACCGACAGGATGCGACCGAAGAATCCGGAATCGCGCAGGAACGCGAGCTTCTTCAGGCCGGGCAGGAACAGCTTGTCCTGCACCGTGCCGTGCTTGACGCCCTTGGCGTTGGCGAGCCGCACCACTTCGACAGCTTCCTCGAAATTGGTCGCAATCGGCTTCTCGCAATAGACGTGCTTGCCGGCGTTGATGGCGCGGGTCAGCAGATTCGGCCGCGCCTGCGTGGTCGCGGCGTCGAAGAACACGCTGTCGTTCTTGTCGGCGAGCGCCGCATCGAAATCGGTGGTCCAGCGCGTGATGTTGAACTGCTTTGCCAGCCGCTCGACCTTGTCGGCGCTGCGCCCGACCAGGATCGGATCGGGCATCACGCGGTCGCCGTTCTTCAGCCTGACGCCGCCCTGGTCGCGGATCGCGACGATCGAGCGGATCAGATGCTGGTTGAGCCCCATGCGGCCGGTGACGCCGTTCATGATGAGGCCGAGGCGCTGCGTGGTCATGCCAATTGCTCCTGAAGGGATTCTGGCTGATTGAGGGGTGCCAGCGCCGACCAGTCCGGATGGACCGACGTCGCAAAGCCCGGTGTGGCGAGCGATCCCGTCAGGAGGTCGCCGCCGTGAATGGAAAGACGGATGCCCCGGCCAGAATCGGCATAGAGATCGGGATGCGCCGCCGCGAAGGCCTGCGCTTCCTCTGCGGGCGCATCGCCAAAGCCGTCGACATAGTGGTGGCCGTTGCGTTCGCCGTGATCGAGGCAAAGCAGTGTGCTCAGTGCAAGATCCTGCTGCAGGGCGAGCCCCGGCTGGCAGGTCAAGTCTTCACCGGCGACAAAACATTCGGCCCCGTCCATATCGCGCGCGATCATCCTGGACGCGTTCACTATCGACTTGTAGAAGCCCTTGCAGGATTTCGAGGATACGCCGCTATAGCCGAGCCTGAAAGCCGTCGGCCAAGCGTCATAGGAATCGTCCGCCTCGTCGATAATGAAGTCGCGACGACGGAGAGCGCCGAGCGGCGTCCGCTGGGTAATATCGCGCGGCAGCGGCTGCTCGATATATTGCAACCTGCCCGTGATGGGTGCGAGCGCGCTGTCGCGCTCCAGTCGGTCAACCAGCACTTCAAGGGCGCTCAAGTCGGTGTACTGCTCGTTGCCGTCGAGCGTGATGCTGTAATGGTGAGGCAACGTCGCAAGCTGGCCGCCAATCCGGATCAGTCGCGCGGCGTCCGCTTCCGGGTCGCCGCCGAGCTTGAGCTTGAAGTAACGCGCGCCAGAATTTGCGCGTGGATCGGCAACACCGCCTTCGCCCTCGACCTTGTCCTCAAGGCCGACGGTATGACGGATCGCGATACGCCGGGACCGGTGCTGGTTGGCAAGCCCAAGAAAGCGGCCGACATCGCCTTCACTGAGATCAGGCGACAGGCGCTCGTCGATGCCGGCGATGTTTTGGGCCATCCCGTCGAAGAAACTGGTGTCGACGCCGCGCAGCAATGCGTCGAGGACCGCCTTGTCAATCTCGGCGGGGCCATAGGCCGCAGCGAGCGGCGGAATGTTCTCCTTGGCGCAGGCCGCCACCTGCGCGCCGATGCACGCGGCATGCAGCTCGAACGCGGTCAGGAAACCGGTCTGCGCAAGATACAGCCCCCGCGCGATCTGAAGCGACCGTCGCAAGCCATCGACCGTCTGCGCCGGCGAGAGCTCGGGCCGCTTGTCGAACCATTTTGGCACCAGCAGCTCGGCACTGGCGCCGATCGCAATTCCCCTGCCCTCGACCTCGATCTCGGCACGCACGAAGAGCTGCGGTGTCGCGTGAAGCGTGATCGCGCCGAAGCGGAACGGCCGCGCGAAACGCACGGGACGTTCGAAGAACGCTATATCTCGCAGCTTCAGGCGCAACGGCATGGCCCTTAGTCCAGCGAACCCTGCGAAAAGAAGTGCTTGCGGATGCGTTGCACGAGCTCGGTAAAGACGGGATCGGCCATCACGTCGAGCGAGCGCGGGCGCGGCAGCGGCACGTCGTAGATCGCTGCGATCGCGCCCGGCCGCTCGGTCATGACCAGGACGCGGTCGGCGAGGAACACGGCCTCCGGAATCGAATGCGTGATCAGCAGCACCGTCTTGCCGGTCTCGCGCTGGATCCGCATCAGCTCCACATTCATGCGCTCGCGCGTCAGGGCATCGAGCGCGCCGAACGGCTCGTCCATCAGCATGATCCCGGGATCGTGCACCAGCGCGCGGCAGATCGAGGCGCGCTGCTGCATGCCGCCGGAGAGCTGCCAGGGCAGCTTCTTCTCGAACCCTTCGAGGCCGACCAGCTTCAACAATTGCCTTGCGCGCTCGAGATATTTCGCCCGCGGCAGCCGCTGCATGTCGATCGGCAGCATCACGTTGGACAGGATGTTGCGCCAGGGCAGCAGCAGCGCGTTCTGGAAGACGATGCCGACATTGCCGTGCGGCTTCGTCACCATCTCGCCGTCGACCAGGATCTCACCGCTCGACGGCGGCAAGAGCCCGGAGATCAGTTTCAGCAGCGTGGACTTGCCGCAGCCGGACGGGCCGACAACGACGAAAAACTCGCCCTCATTGATGTGGAAGTCGAGCGGCCGCAACGACGGCACGTCGCCATCGCGCGAGCGATAGGTTTTCGACACGCCGGACAGTGTGATGCCCGATGTGTCGCTGCCGGCCCGGTCACTCACCAGTCGCAGATGAGCGGCCGGCTGCACGACGTCGCTTGGTCTAGCAGCCGATTTCATTAGTCGCCCTTCGGCAGGTAATCGTTGGTGTAGAATGCCTTCGGGTTCGCCTTGGCCTTGGCGTCGAGACCGCCATATTCGACCAACAGGTTGACCGTATCGGTCATGTTCTGGTCGGTGACCTCGAACGGGCGCTTGTTCTTCGTCTCCGGCGTGCGGTAGAGCGGAATGGTCAGCTCGAAGCCCTGCGTCAGCGTGTCGATCTTGCCGCCCTTCGGATTGGCGTCGAGGATCGACTGTGCGGCCGTCTTCGGGTCCTTCTCGGCGGCTTCCACCGCCTTCGTCGTCGCCGACATGAAGCGACGGACAAGATCGGGATTGGCCTTCACGTAGTCCGCGTTGGCGATGATGCCCGAGGAAACCATGTTGATGCCGTAGTCGACAAACTTGATCGGGTAAACGTCCTTGCCCGTCGCATCCTTGATCTTCATCGACTGGTCCATGACGTAGCCGAGCAGGAGATCGGCCTGGCCGTTGATGACGGCGTTGAGCTTGGTCTGGCCGTCACCCGCAACGGTCTGGAAGTCGCTCTCCTTGAGGCCCGTCTTCTTCAGGAACAGCGGCCAGATCTGCGTCATGGAGTCCGCCGGCGTGATCGCCACCGTCTTTCCCTTGATGTCCTCGGGCTTCCTGATGTTCTTGTCGACGAAACCCATCGCCGACATCGGACTGGTCTGGAGCAGCACGCCGGTCGCGATCACGGGCGCGCCCTTGATCGCGGCGCGCATCATGGTGGGCACGTCGACATAGCCAAAGTCGGCTGTCTTGGCCGCAACAGCCTGCGTCGTTGCCGCCGAGCCGCGGCCTTCCTGGATCTCGAGATCGATGCCTTCGGCGGCATAGATGCCCTTCGCCTTGCCGTAATAGAACGGCGCGTGCTCGCCATAGACGTACCAGTTGAGCATCAGCACGACCTTGTCGGCGGCCTGCGCCGGCGCCACGCCGAGCGCCATCAGCGCCACCGAGACAGCTCCCATCAACCGCTTCATCGCTACTCCTCCCATTCCTTTTTTGGCTTCGGCCGCTGCTGACCGTTGGTTGGCTCATGAGGCGAAAACGATGTCCTCGCGCTGGCTGACATGCCAGGGAATGACGAGGCGCTCGATCCGGTCGACGATCCAGAACAGCACCACGCCGAGCAGCGCCAGGATTACCAGCGCTGCGAACATCGTCGGCAGGTCGAACGTTCCGATCGAGCGCTGCATCACGTAGCCGATGCCGGAATTGGAACCGACGAACTCGCCGACCACGGCACCGACGACGGCGAGGGTCACCGAGACTTTCAGGCCGGAGAAGATCGCCGGCAGTGCATGCGGCAGGTTCACCGCGCGGAACACTTGGAAGCGGCTGCCCTGCATGGCGCGGGCGAGGTCGACCATGTCAGGATCGACCGACTTGAAGCCCTGCACGGCGGAGACCACCACGGGGAAGAATCCGAGCAGGAATGCGGAAATCACTTTTGGAATGATGCCGAAGCCGAACCAGACCACGAACAGCGGCGCGATCGCGATCTTCGGCACGGACTGCGAGAACACCAGCAGCGGATAGACGTAGCTCTCCACCGTCTTCGAGCCCGCGATCAGCATCGCCACGGGAATGCCGAACAGCGCGGACAGAAGGAAGCCGCAGACCGTTGCATATGTCGTCGGCCAGCACTGCCGCAACAGTTCCGGCCAGTCGGTACGCAGCACCGCGACGACGTCGGCCGGCGCCGGGATCTGATAGGCGGGGATCCTGAACAGCCGGATCGCGAGATCCCAGGCAATGACGACAAACACCAGGAACAGGAACGGCCGCACCCAGGCCGCGTTCAGCATCTTCGACAGCGCGCTTTGCGGTCTGGCCTCCGCCACATCTCACTCCCGTCTTCTTTTTCATTCTTGGGAGAAATTAACTCGTTGGATAAATACTGTCCAGCGCTTTCCTGTGTGGCGTTTTGTGGCGCCTGTTGCCGCTTCTTTGTCTAGATCGCGGAACAGGCGTCACACTTTCAGTGTCATTCCCCGTGAAAGCGGGGAATCCAGTACGTCGCAGTTTCTCCGTATCCTCGCGCTGCCTCTGGAATACTGGATCGCCCGCCCCAGTGCGCAATTGCGCACAAGGCGGGCGATGACGGCTGGGGTTATGGAAGCAGTACGCAGGATGGGTCGAGCGGCACGTCGATGATGGCCTCGCGGCGCTGATTTGTCCGCTATGTCAAAGGCTTCGCGGAATGCGCACGGCATTGGACCGGCAACTGCCGGCTACTTTGCATGGGGTTGTTTTCGAGACTTTGGTTTGCCGTTGCGCCGGTTAGACCGGCTGATGCTGCGGGACGCGCGGCTTCGGCGCCTTGACCATGTCGAACAATTCGGCCGAGCGCCCGGTCAGCGCCGCCAGCACGAGGCCGACCATGTGGGCGAGCCGCTCCTCCTTGGCGTCTTTCGCGAGCAGGTCGCGGCCGAAAATCACGCTCAGCGTGGCGCTGTTGGAGAGATAGAAGAAGGTGAGCGCCGCGATCGAGATGTAGAGCTGCACCGGATCGACCGCGACCTGGAAGTCGCCGCTCTCGACGCCGCGGCGGACCACGGTACGGATCATCTCGACGAAGGGCGAGTGCATCGACTTGACCTTGGTCGAGCGCTTCAGATGTTTTGCGCGCGCAAGGTTCTCGGTCTGGAGCAGCGACAGGAACTCAGGGTTTCGCAGAAAGTAATTCCAGGTGAACTCGATCAGCCGCTTGATGGCTTCGGGCGGATCGAGATGCTCGAGATCGAGCCCCCTCTCCTCGTTGCGTATCTTCTCATAGGCTCCCTCCAGCACCGCGAGATAAAGTTCGTCCTTCTTGCCGACGTGGTAGTAGAGCATGCGCTTGTTGGCGCCGGCCTTGGCCGCGATGCGGTCGACGCGGGCACCCGCAAGGCCGTGAGCCGAAAACTCCTGCTTCGCGGCTTCGAGGATGCGAAGCCGCATCCCTTCCGGGTCGCGCTGCCATTTGAGAGTTCGTTTTGCCTTCGCCAAATCGGTTGCCCGCCAATGCTTGTCCCGATTGCATGTATCATGCGCTCAAGGATTTGAGAATGCGAGCGATCACACCACCGGCTTCGGTGAGCGCTCCAGCAAAATCGTCTGGATGCCGCAGGTACGGCTGCGCACCGTCATCACCCGCGTGCCCGGCTTTCGGCCGTTGCGCACCTCGCTGACGTCGACGCCCGCGGCAATCAGGCGGGCGCGGGTCGCTTCGATGTCGGCGACGCGCCAGCTCAGGCCCCAGAGCCGGTCATGGCTGAAGTCGCCGCCCGCGACCGGCCTGCGCACCACCTCGACGATGAGATCGCCGCAGCGGAAGAACATCAGCTGGCCCCAGTCGTGATGCGAGCGGTCGAGCGCCATGTCGAGCCCGAGCCGGGCGCCATAGAGCGCCGCGGCACGCTCGGAATCCTCGGACGCGACCACGACGTGGTCGAGCCCTTCGATCGGGCCGATGTCGGTCACATCAGAGATCGGACGCTGCCCGGCGAGTTCGAGAAAGAACATGCGCACGCCGCGCGTGAGCTCGGTAGCCGAGCGGGTGCGCTTCCAGTGCAGCACCGCACCACTCTCGGCGTCACGGCTCTCGACCTCCGCGATCGGCTCTGGCTTCAGCGCCACCCGGTCGAGCCGCCGGTGCATCTTGCCGATGTCTGCGACACGGAAGCACAGGCTTGCGAGCATGCCCTCATGGTCATCCAGCAGCGCGCGCATCCGGTCGGCGGTGACGCTGAAGCCGCTCGGCGCCATCAATTCCAGCGTCATGTTGTCGAGGGTGAACAGCACGCGATCGGCGCCGTCGCCGGAGTTCTGCCAGGCCGGTGCGCGTGCCAGCAGGGTCTGATAGGCGGCCCTGGCGGCGGCGATATCGCCGACCAGGGCGACCACGTGATCGAGGCCGGTGATCATGTTCCCCCCATTTTGATCGACCCGGAACAATGGGTCGAAATTCGGCATTTGTCCGGGCTTGGCATTGCCCGGTGATGGTCGTATTCCGGCCCTACGCTCACCTCAAGCGCTGAGGGCGGTGCCTTTGCGAATAAATTCCGCGTTCCATCCGCGGAAGCGGTGCTAATGTAATGCTGCCGGCCGGGACCACCCAGCGCATCACGGACAACCAATGCAGGCTCTCTTTATCGGACAGACCTATATCGACGTCACCTTCATTACCGACCACATGCCGACCGGCGATGAGAAGCACGTGGCGGATGCCTACGCGGTCTCCTTCGGCGGCAATGCGGTCACGGCGGCATTCTGCTGCGCCAAGCTGGGAGTCGTGCCCGACCTGATCGCGACGGTCGCGAACGACTGGCTTGGCCGCATGTTCCAGGACATGTGCGCCAAATACGCCATCTCGCTGCACAACCGGAAGGTCAACCAGTCCTCGCTGTCCTTCATCATGCCCAAGGACGGCAAGCGGGCCATCGTCCGCTGCCGCGACGATCACCACATCCATCCCTTCCCGATCCTCAATCTCGGCAACTGCCGCGCGCTGCATATCGACGGCCACCAGCCCGACGCCGCAATCCACTACGCAAAAGTCTGCCGCGAGGCCGGCATCTTGACCTCGCTCGACGGCGGCGGCCTGCGCACCAACACACACGAACTCCTGGAGTTCATCGATGTTGCGATCGTCGCGGAGCGGCTGTGCGAGCAGATGGATCTGACGCCGGACAAGATGCTCGATTATCTCAAGAGCCGCGGCTGCAAGATCGGCGGCGTCACCATGGGTGAGAAAGGCCTGCTCTGGTACAACGAGACCGGGGCGGTCGACATCATGCCCGCGATGCCGATCCCGCGCGAGCGCGTGATCGACACCAACGGCGCCGGCGACGTGTTCCACGGCGCCTACATCTATTCCTACCTCGCTCATCCCGGCAAAAGCTGGCGCGAGCATTTCGACTTCGCCCGCGCCGCCTCGACCCACAAGATCCAGCGCCTCGGCAACGAAGCCGGCCTGCCGACCCTTGTCGACATCGCCAAAGTCAGGCACGAATTCGAGGTCAAGGTTTAGTCTTCGCTGGGGAATCACATATGGGGCGCGTCTTCGTCGCTGGCAGCATCAACATGGATGTGGTGGCAACCGCCGATCGCCATCCCAGGGTCGGCGAGACCGTCGCCGGCAAACAGGTGCTGTATTTCCCCGGCGGTAAGGGCGCGAACCAGGCGGTCGCAGCCTCAAGGCTCGGCGCGCCGACCACGCTGATCGGCCGGCTCGGCAAGGACTCCTTCGGCGCGGAGCTGAAGGCGTTCCTCGCAGGTCAAGGCATCGATCCTAGCTATGTCCAGGAGACTGCGGAGGCCCACACCGGCACCGCCATCATCACGGTCGCGAAGGCCGACAACACCATCGTCGTCATTCCCGGCACCAACGCGCTGGTCAGCGCCGAGGATGTCGGCGTCGTGCCGCTGCTGAAGGGCGATGTCGCCGTCAGCCAGTTCGAGATTCCGCTGCCCACGATTGCCGCCTTCTTCGGGCGCGCCCGTGCGGCACAGGCGAGAACGCTGCTCAACCCGGCGCCGGCACAGAAGTTCAGCCGCGACCTGCTCGAGCTGGTCGACGTGCTCGTGCTGAACGAGACCGAGCTTGGCCTGCTCGCCGACGTGGCGTTGTCCGACAGCGATGACGTTGCGCGGATCCTCGATGCGGCGCGGCGGCTTCAAGCGAGCCCGGATCAGACCATCTGCGTCACGCTCGGCAAGCGCGGCGTTGTCGCGCTCGCGGGCCGCGAGGAGCTGATCGTGCCGGGCCGCGTGGTGCAGGCGATCGACACCACCGGTGCCGGCGATTGCTTCGTCGGCGCGCTGGCCGCGCGGCTCGCCGACGGCGCGCCTCTGCGCGACGCGCTCGCCTTTGCCAACGCCGCCGCCTCGATCTCCGTGCAGCGCATGGGCGCCGGCCCCTCGATGCCGACGGCGGAAGAAGTTTCCGCCGTCATCGGAAGCTGATCAGGCCAGCGCGCTCTTCAGATCGAAAGTCTCGTCAGCGGCCTTGTCGGGCGCGAGCGAGCGGTCCATGCCGAGCAGGCGACGGCCGAACATGTGATCGCCGGCGCGGTTGATGGACTCGATACCGAGCAGCTTGTCGCCCCTGTAGCAGAAGGCCGAGAACGCCTTCTTCGTGGGATCGCCGCGCAGCACGACGCGGTCGTAACCCGTCGTCAGCCCGGCAATCTGCAGCTTGTCGTCGCCCTGATCGCTCCAGAACCAGGGCTGGCCGTCATAGATCTTCCTGTCACCGGTCAGCCGCGCCGCCACGCAGCGGGCATGATCGGTGGCGTTCTGCACTGACTCCAGCCGCAAAGAGCCACCGAAGCGCGGGCTCGCGAACAGCGCACAATCGCCGACGGCAGAGATGTTCGGATCGGACGTCAAGAGATATTCGTCGACGATGATACCGGAGGCGACCGGCAGCCCTGCCTCCGCCGCGAGCTCGATATTCGGCAGCACGCCGACGCCGACCACGACGAGATCCGCCGGCAGATGCCGGCCATCGCTCAAGGAGACACCGGTGACCTTGCCGCCCTCCGCCTCGATGCTGGTTGCCTGCACGCCGAGATGGATGCGGATGCCCGCCTCGCGATGGCGCTCCTGGAAATACTCCGAGACCTCCGCCGTCACCGCCCGCGCCATCACGCGCGGCGCGAGCTCGAGCACGTCGACCTCGAGCCCCTTGATCCTTGCCGTGGCGGCGAATTCGAGGCCGATGAAGCCGGCGCCGATTACGACGACCCGTGTCTTCGACGGCATGATCGCCCGCAACGCCTCGCTCTCATCGAGGATGCGCAGGTATTTCACGTCGGTCAGATTGGCGTTGGGCAGATCGAGCAGCCGGTTGCGCGCGCCCGTCGCCAGCACGAGATGGCCGTAGTCGAGCGTGTCGCCAGAGGCGAGATGAACCTTGCGCCCGGCGCGATCGATCGATGTCGCGCGGCCCGCGATCAGCTCGATCTTCTGGTCGGTATAGAATTTCTCCGGCCGGAACATCAGGCTTTCAGGGCCAGCCGAGCCCTTGATATAGGCCTTGGACAAAGGCGGCCGCTGATAGGGCAGATGCGCCTCGTCATTGATAAGGCAGACGCGGCCTGCAAAGCCGGACTGACGCAGGGAGGCGGCGACCTGGTAGCCACCATGGCCCGCGCCGACGATGATCACCGAACCGTCCGTCATCGGAACAGCCCAACTTTCTGGACACGAGCGCTACCCATGTCGTCTCCTCTCTCTCACTGATTTTGGCTTGCTGGCCTTGTCGGTCGAGGCGCCGGCGCTCGTGTCCGTCCCTAATCGATGGCACCACCATTTGACCCTATCGTTCCCGGTAAGGCAAGAGCATCCGGCGGTAGGGATTGTCTCCCCTCGCCTTCTGCGATTTAGTTGCGACAAAGACCTCCTGCCGGGGATTTTGCCATGTCCGCATCCGCCGCCTCCCCCTCCGACGACGCCGCCCTGCTGAGCATCGACGGTCCCGTCGCCACCATCACGCTCAACCGCCCCGCCGCGTTCAATTCGATCAACCTCGCGATCGCGCAGAGGCTCGAACAGCTTGCCGCTGAGATCGAGACCTCCGACGCGATCCGGGTCGTCGTCATCGAAGGCGAAGGCCGCGCCTTTTGCGCCGGCGGCGATTTGCAGACCATCGGTGCCGCAGCCGAAGCCAACACGGTGACGCCGGTCGTGGGCGAACTCCTTAAGCATTATCATGCCTTCATCGAGACACTCAGGCGCATGCCAAAACTCTCGCTGTCGAGTGTGCACGGCTCGGCCGCCGGCGCCGGCATGGGACTCGCCTTCGTCACCGACCTCTGCATCGCCGCGGAAGATGCCAAGTTCACGCCGGCCTATGCCAAGATAGGTGTGTCGCCCGACGGCGGCAGCACGGTCGGCATTGTCGGAACCGTCGGCACACGACGTGCCCTGCAGATCTTCCTCGCCGAGGACAGCTTTACCGCGCAGCAGGCTCATGAGTGGGGCCTCGTCGCCAAGGTCGTTCCGGCGGCTGAGCTCAAGGCCGCCACGCGGCAGCTCGCAGAGCGCCTCGCGCAAAATCCGCCTGCCGCGATCGCGGGAACAAAGTCGCTGGTCTACCAGGCCGCGACGACGCCGGTGAGGCAGCAACTCGATGCCGAAGAGCACAAGATCATCATGGCGATGCACACGGAGGATTTCCGCGTCGCCGTGAAGAAATTCACCAGCAAGTCGAAATGAACGTGCTCACGCCGCCACGCTCATTCTACGGCCTTCGTCATGGCGCGACCGACTGGAATCGCGAGGGACGTTTCCAGGGACGGACCGACAATCCGCTGAACGCGGATGGCATCACGCAGGCCCATGCAGCGGCAGATCTGCTACGCGGCTCTGCCATCAGCCGCATCATCACCAGCCCTCTGGTGCGCGCGGCGAGAACGGCCGAGATCATTGCAGCCACGATCTCGGTACCTCTGACGACCGACCATGGCATCATCGAGTGCGATTTCGGCAGCTTCGAGGGATTATCCGTCCGCGCCTCCATGGAGAAGCACGGCGTCAAATCGGCAGAAGGCCTCATCTCCATTCTGCCGGCCGATGGCGAAGCCTGGGACGTCGTCACCAAACGGTCGCTGGCCTGCGTGTCTGGGTGGCTGGAACGGCATCCCGACGACCACATCCTGTTCGTCTGCCATGATGCAGTGATGCAGGCGCTTGCGCGGTCGCTGTGCGGCGGCTTTTTCCAGAACCGCCACGGCGCGCCCTTTTGCTACCTGCCCTCACAGCAGGAATGGCGCGTCGAGGAACTTCGCTACTGAGGGCAGATATAACCCGTGCCCGCCGGCGACTTGAAGCAGCCGACCGACTCGGGAAGCACGTGTCGTGGCAGCCACAAAACCACGCTCGGAAAATAGATCGCAAAGGCGATGGTGGCGAAGAACACGACATAGATCGGCAATGCGGCGCGCAGCGCCCTGGCAAAGCTGATGCCGACGAATTTCGAGGCCATCAGCAGCACGAGGCCATAGGGCGGCGTGATCAGGCCGAAAGCGAGTGTTGCGATCAGCACCACGCCCATATGCACGCCGTTGATGTCGCCGGCTTCCGTCAGCGCGTTCACCAATGGCATGAAGATAATGATGGTCGGCACCGGCTCGATGAAGTCGCCGACCACGGTGAACAGCAGCACCATCAAGAGCATGATCAGGTGCGGATCGTTGCCGGCGATCGAGGTGATCCATTCCGCGATGTAGTTCGCACCGCGCAAATAAGCCAGCATCCAGCCGAACGCGTTGGCGGCGCCGATCGTGATCAGCGGCAGCGAGAAGATCAGCCCGGCGAGGCAGAAGTCGTACGGAATCTTCCTGAAGTGGCCGCGGTTCAGTGCGGGGATCACGACAAGGATGATCCAGGCCACGGCAACCACGCCGGCTTCCGTCGGCGTGAACCAGCCGGTCAAGATGCCGCCAAGCAGGATCACCGGGATCATCAGCGGCAAGGCCGCATCGCCGGCGGCAAATACCACCTGCCGCAGCGGCGCGCGCGGCTTGCGGAGGCCGGACGGGCCGAAGAAATAGCAGTAGATCATCAGGCCGAAGCCGATCATCAGGCCGGGCACGACACCGGCCATGAACAGGCCGGCGATCGAGACGTTGCCGACCGCGCCATAGACCACCGCGGTGATGCTCGGCGGCACCAGCGCCGCGATGGTCGAGGCCGATGCAATGATCGCGGCGATGAACGCGGGCTCGTAGCCCTCCCGCTTCATCGGGCCGCCGAGCGCGCGGCTCATCACGGCAACGTCGGCCGTCGTCGAGCCCGACATTTCCGAGAAGAACATGCTGAAGACGACGACGACCTGCGACAGCCCACCCCTGATATGCCCGACCAGCGACACCGAGAGGTTCGCGATTCTTACCACCACATTCGCCGAGCTCATGAGCTCGCCGACCAGCAGGAAGAACGGGATTGCGAGCAGCGCCTCGGAATCCACGCCGTCAAAGATCTTCTGGATGATGGCGGCGAGCGAGACGTCGGACAGGATCGCGCCGATGAAGACACCGGCCATCAGCGAGAACGGCACGGGCACGCCGAGATAGCCGAAGAACAGGAAGCAAGACGACATCAACACCAGGACGACGGGTGCGCTCACGGCTGCACCCTCGTCTGCGCATTGGCATCGGGTCCTGGCGTCGCAGCGCCCTCATCCGGCGGTTCGGGATGATCAAAACCGTTGCGCAGGCCGTTGACGAGCTGCTCGATCGTGAAAAGGCCGATCAGGACGCCTGACACCGGAATGATGGCATAGAGCGAGGCAATCGGCGTGCCCGACGGCAGGCGAAAACTGCCGAAGCCGCGAAGATAGTTGAGATAGCCGTACCAGATCAGGCAGGCGGCAACGCCGAGCACGACGATACGGATGACGACCTCGACGATCAGCCGCGGCGTGCCGTGCATCGCCTCCGAGATCGCGGTGAGATAGAGATGATCGTTGCGCCGGGTCGCGGCCGCCGTTCCGATGAAGATCGCGTAGATGAACAGCGTCGAGGTGACCTCCTGGAGCCACAGCCAGGGATGACCGATGGTACGGGTGACGATGTCGGCGGTCACCGACAGCGAGAAGCCGAAGCAAAGCACGCCGCAAAGCATCATCAGCGCCAACTCGAGCCAGTCGAGCGAGCGCCACTTCAGGTGACGCTGCCGCGTCAGGACGAGCTTGTCGGCAATGGGCATCAACGACTCCGTCGTCCCGGCGAAGGCCGGGACCCATAACCCCAGCTGCGCGTTGTTGAAAGAAGCAGACTGCCACCGTGCCACAAGCTCCGCCGCGGAGTATGGGTCCCGGCCTTCGCCGGGACGACTCGTGGAGGCAGTGGCATCTGCGGCCTAATTGATCGACCGGATCAGGTTCTTGATCTTCTCGGCGTGCGGGCCGAGATCCTTGGCGAGCTTGTCGAGATAGGGATCAGCAATCGTGATGAAGCCGGACTTGTCAACGTCGGTCACAACCTTGACGCCGATCGATTTCAGCTTGACTTGCGATTGATGCTCAAGCTCGATCGCCTTGGCCGGCTGGGTCTTGTTGACCTCGTCGGCGGCGGCCTGGACCCAACCCTGCTGCTCGGGAGTGAGGCTGTTCCAAAGCTTGTCACTGACCCAGACCAAACTGTTGTTGGCCTCATGCTCGGTCATCGAGAGCACCGGCGCCACCTCGTAGTGCTTGTTGGCGAGATAGACGTTGACGCCGTTCTCGGCGACATCGACCACGCCGGTTTGCAGAGAGGTGTAGACGCTACCGAACGGCATATGCACGATCTGCGCGCCATAGGCCGGAAACATGGTGTCCTCGGTTGGCGTCGCCTGTACCCGCACCTTCAGGCCCTTCATGTCGTCGACCTTTTTGATCTCCCGCTTGGAATACATGTTGCGCAAACCAAGAGTCGCGAGCGCAATGACGTGGGCGCCCTGAACCGTATCCGAAATCATCGCCTTGACGGCCGCTGCGACAGCGGGGTCCGCCATCGCCTTGATGAGATGGTCCTCCGAGCGGAACAAGTAGTGCATCGACATCACGCCGGCCTGCGGCGAGAGCGTCGCGGCATTTGCGGATGAGGAGATACAGAATTCGACGTCGGCTGCCTTGACAAGTTGCAAGACTTGCGGCTCCTGCCCGAGCTGCGCACCGGGATACTGTTCGATGAGCATCGTGCCCTTGCTCAGCGCCTTCAGCTTCTCGCTGAAGATGTCACCGAGGATTCCATACCCCGTGGTCTTGGGCTGGTCGTAGGCGAAGCGATAATGCTTCACCTCCTGTGCCGATGCGCCCGTGACGAACAGGATCGCGGCCGTTGCCGCCAGCCCAAGCATGGATCGTGCAATCATCGTCTCCCCCTGTTTTATGGTTCGCCGCTTTTGCGGCTGAACAGTTTTGCGGGTGGTCGCTCACCCCTTCCCGGTCTTTGGTCCAGTCCTCTGCATGAAATCGAAGTCGCAGCCCTCGTCGGCCTGCAAGATGGTCTCGTTGAACAGCCAGGCATAGCCACGCCTGGCCTCGTCCGACGTCGCCGGGAGCTTCAAGACGGTGCGCCGGCGCGCCAGCTCCGCATCGTCAACCAGAAGCTCGATGCTGCGCTTGGCAACATCCAGCCGGATCATGTCGCCGTTCTTCACCAGCGCAAGCGGTCCGCCGACCGCGGATTCCGGCGTGATGTGCAGCACGATGGTGCCGAACGCCGTGCCGCTCATGCGCGCGTCCGAGATGCGCACCATGTCCTTGGTGCCACCACGCGCCAGCTTCTTCGGGATCGGCAAGTAACCTGCCTCGGGCATGCCCGGCGCGCCCTTCGGCCCCGCATTGCGCAGCACCAGCACGTCATCGGCAGTGACGTCGAGATCGGGATCGTCGACCCGCAAGGTCATATCCTCGACGGATTCGAACACCACCGCACGCCCGGTGTGCTGCAATAGCTTGGGGCTTGCAGCGGATTGCTTGATGACGGCACCGCGCGGCGCGAGATTGCCGTGCAGGACGGCAAGACCGCCTTCCGGCTTGATCGGATTGTCGCGCGGACGGATGGCGTCCTGTCCGGGCACGTCTTCCGCATTGGCAACGACGTCTCGGAGGGTCTGTCCAGAAATCGTCTTGGCGTCGAGATCGATGAGATCGCCAAGCTGCGCCAGGAGTTTCGGCACGCCGCCGGCGTGATGGAAATGCTCCATATAATGCTCGCCAGACGGTTTCAGGTCGACCAGCACCGGCACTTCGCGGCCGAGCTTGTCGAAGGCATCGAGATCCAGCCGGTGTGGCGAACGATGCGCCATCGCCGTCAGATGGATCAGGCCGTTGGTCGAGCCGCCGATCGCTTGCAGCACGACCTGCGCATTTTTGAAAGACGCCGGCGTCAGCAATTCGCTCGGCTTCGGCCCCTTGGTCTTGGCCATCTCGGCGGCGACCTTGCCGCTCGCTTCAGCCAGACGGAAACGCTCGGCATGCGGTGCCGGGATCGTCGCGCTCATCGGCAACGAAAGGCCGAGCGCCTCGATCATGCAGGCCATGGTCGAGGCCGTGCCCATCACCATGCAGGTGCCGACCGATGGTGCGAGCCGGCCGTTGACCGCCTCGATCTCGGCATCGTCGATATCGCCCGCGCGATATTTCGCCCAAAGCCGCCGACAATCGGTGCAGGCCCCCAGCACCTCGCCCTTGTGATGGCCGACCACCATCGGCCCCACGGGGATGACCACGGTCGGCAGGTCGGCGCTGATCGCGGCCATCACCTGCGCGGGCAGCGTCTTGTCGCAGCCGCCGATCACGATCACCGCATCCATTGGCTGGGCGCGGATCATCTCCTCGGTGTCCATCGCCATCAGGTTGCGCAGGTACATCGAGGTCGGATGCGCAAAACTCTCGGCGATCGAGATGGTCGGGAACACGAACGGCATCGCGCCCGACAGCATCACGCCACGCTTCGCGGCCTCGATAATCTGCGGCACGTTGCCTTGGCAGGGATTGTAATCACTGTAGGTGTTGGTGATGCCGACGATCGGGCGCTCGAGCGCATCGTCGGAATAGCCCATCGCCTTGATGAAGGCCTTGCGCAGGAACAGCGAGAAGCCGGCATCGCCATAGCTCGTCAGCCCTTTGCGCAAGCCACTCGTCATGATGCTACTCCCTTCCGCAACTGCCATTGTCGTACAGGCTGCCCCCTGATTGTCAATAACAGAGGTCGCATTTCGACTTTTTTCCGATCATTGCAGCGCCACAGCGGGCAGATTATTGACAATCCGTCCCCTCCTGCTCCACAAGGCGAGCGAACCACTGGGCCCGGCCTCGGGAGGCCAACGGATGACGGAGACGGCAAGCGAGAGCCCGGCGGCACTTCGGCGCGAGGACCCGGACGACGTGGTCGCGCGGCTCGAGGAGGACATCATCTTCGGCCGCTTCGCGCCGGCGGCGCGCCTGACCGAGGACGCGCTGATGTCGCGCTACGGCACCTCGCGGCACTTCGTTCGGCAGGCTCTCGTCGAGGCCGAGCGGCGCGGCATCGTCCGGCGCGAGAAGAACATCGGCGCCACCGTTCGCTTCTACTCGGCCGAGGAGGTCCGGCAGATCTACGAGGTCCGGGAGATGCTGACGCGGCAAGCCGCGCTGATGATCCCCCTGCCCGCGCCGCACGGCCTGATCGACGAACTCACCGAGTTGCAGCGACACTATTGCGCCAAGGCCGAGATGCAGGACCTGCGCGGCATCCACGAGGCCAACGACGCCTTCCATGTCGCGCTGTTCTCCGCCTGCGGCAATCCCTATTTGGTGCGCTCGCTCCAGGACTACATGAACCTGACGCTGCCGATGCGCGCGAAGAACCTCGCCGACCGCGAGGGACTGGCACTGTCGCGGCGCCAGCACGAATTGATGATCGAGCTTCTGAAGGGCCGCGACAGCTGGGCGCTGGCCCAGCTCTGCGTCAATCACATGCAGTTCAGCAAGTCGGATTATCTGAAGCGGATTGCGGGCGACGAGCCCGCGCGTTAGCGTTTGCTCCAGTCGATGATCCGGCTCGGATCCGCATCGAACTCGATGCTGCAAAACGCGCCGCCCTGGTAGTAGTCGCCAACCGGATCGGGCTTGAGCTTGGCCTGCTCCGCCATCGCGTGCTGCACATGGTCCTCTGCGCGGCCGGTCGGGCGGTAGCCGAACTCGTAGGCGCGACTGTTGTCCCACCAGGCGCGCTCGTTGAGCGAGGCACCGTAGAAGATCTCGAAATGGATGTCGGGGTGCTCCAGGCCAATGCGGCAGAGCTGGACGAGATCCTCAGGCTTCAGCCAGATCGCGAGCCGGCGCTGATCGAGCGGCTTCTCGCCGAAATTGCCGATGCGGAGGCAGGTGACCTTCAGCCCGTGCTTGTCGGCATAGAGCGCACCGACGGCTTCGCCGAACACCTTGCTGACGCCATAGCGGCCGTCCGGGCGCGGGGTGACGTCGGCGCCGATCTTGTGGTGACGCGGATAGAAACCGACGGCGTGGTTCGAGGACGCGAAGACCACGCGCTTGACGCCCTTCTTGCGCGCCGCCTCGAACAGATTGTAGCCCCCGATGATATTGGCCTGGAGAATGTCGTCCCAGGGTCCCTCGACCGAATAGCCGCCGAAATGCAGGATGCCGTCGACGCCCTCGCAGATCGCTTCGCATTGCGCGAGATCCGACAGGTCCGCAGCCTTGAACTTCTCGTTGGCGCCGAGATCGGCGGGCGGCTTGATGTCAGAGAGCAGGAGATCCGGATAGATCGGCGGCAGCAATTTGCGCATCGCGCTGCCGATTCCGCCCGAAGCTCCCGTCATCAAAATACGCGGCATTTCTTCCCTCGCAGGTAGCGACCGGTTTGCGGTCGTTGGGCTCTAATGATAGCAGACCTGACCAGAGGGGACGCAACAACGAGAACTGCACATGTCCGATGCATCGTCACTTTCCCAAGGATCGTCCCAAGGCTGGTCCCAAGGCTGGCGGCCGGCGACCTATTACCCTGATCCGGCGATAAGTGCACTAGACCCAAGGTTTGAGAAATACTGGCTGAAGCTCTCGGCTGTGGAACGCCTCACCACCGGCCTGCGCTGGGCCGAAGGGCCGGTGTGGTTCGGAGACGGGCGGTATCTGTTGTGCAGCGACATCCCCAACCAGCGCATCATCAAATGGGAGGAGGAAACCGGGGTGGTTTCCGTTTTCCGAAAGCCCTCCAACTTCGCCAATGGCAACACGAGGGATCGCCAGGGGCGGCTGATCACCTGCGAGCATGGCGGCCGCCGGGTGGTGCGCACCGAATATGACGGCGCGATCACGGTGCTGATGGATTCGTTTGGCGGCAAGCGGCTGAACTCGCCGAACGACGTCGTCGTGAAGTCCGACGGCTCGATCTGGTTCACCGATCCCGTGTTCGGGCTGCTCGGCAATTACGAGGGCTACAAGGCGGAATCCGAGATCGATCCCAACGTCTACCGGCTCGATCCCGTGAGCCGCAAGGCGACGATCGTGGCCGAGGGCGTGCTCGGCCCGAACGGGCTGTGTTTTTCGCCGGACGAGAAGATCCTCTACGTCGTGGAATCGCGCGGGCAGCCGAACCGCAAGATCCTCGCCTATGACGTCTCGCCGGACGGCGCGACGATCTCCAACAAGCGCGTCTTCATCGATGCTGGACCAGGGACGCCGGACGGCATGCGCTGCGACATCGACGGCAATCTCTGGTGCGGCTGGGGCATGGGCGATCCCGAGCTCGACGGCGTCGTGGTGTTCGCGCCCGACGGCGTCATGATCGGCCGCATCGCGCTGCCCGAGCGCTGCGCCAACCTCTGCTTCGGAGGCGTCATGCGCAACCGCCTGTTCATGGCGGCGAGCCAGTCGATCTATGCACTGTACGTGAACACGCAGGGCGCGCTGGGCGGATAGAGGAGTGCAGAGAATAAGGACTACCAGAATCCGGCCAATCAGAATCGCGATGGCGGCCACAATAGATGGAACGATGATCGCACGGAACCCGCTCATCCGGAAAATGAAGCCAGGCTGACCTTTCGTGTTGAGGGGAACTTCCTTCGCAATTCAGCGTCAGATGGAGCTTTGTCAGAATTCGACTGGGGTTCGATTCCCATGTTGTGAGTGGACAGTTGGAAGATTTCGCCGGACATTCCGTCGATCGGGAGGAACCCGCCGGCTAATTTCCAACGCCAAACCATCACCCCGAAATTTCCCAAGAGAAATTTCCCAAGACAAGGCAGTTGCGAGATCGTGCGACGGCGTCGTCCACCCGCAGATCAGGAGCTACCCCAGCAAAGCAACATTGCAACAATCAATGCGGAGAGAACGCCATGGCCGCCAATCTCACGTCCGTTGTGATGCAATTCCTGACTCCCGAAGTTCTGGCGCAAATCGCTTCATTTCTTGGAATCGATCGAACCACAGCCCAGAAGGCAACAGCCGGAGCTGTCCCGTCACTGCTAGCCGGGCTGGCAGACCTTGTCGGTACTCCCGCTGGAAGCAATCAATTATCAAAGCTGCTGTCCCAACAGCAAGCCGGCTCTCCTGCAGATATTTTGCGCGGCGCGAGTCCTGAGCGACTGGCTGAGACCGGGACGGGCATGCTGTCCGGATTGTTCGGCGCTGGAACAATGGGGACCATGGCCCAGGCTATCGGAAAGTTTGCCGGCGTGGGCGACGGCGGCGGATCGTCGCTGCTCGGCATCCTCGGCCCGATCGTGCTGGGCGCGCTGGGGCAGCACCAGCGCGAGACTGGTCTCGATGCAAACGGTTTGGCATCGCTGCTGCGCTCGCAGAAGGACCAGATTTCCGCGGCCATCCCGGCAGGCCTTGCCAGTCAGCTCAGCGCTGCGGGTCTGATCGACCAGGCGGGTACCGGAGTACGCAGCGGGATGGCCGCTGCCTCCGCCGCGGGAAGTCGAATCGCGAGCGCAAGCGAACGTGCGAGTTCCGCTTACGCAACAGCCACCAAGACCACTCAATGGCCGTATTGGCTCGCCGCCCTGGTCGTCCTGGGTGGTCTTGCATGGTACGCATTCGACCGTCCTGGCCAGCAGACGGTCGCTGAGCAGACCGCTCCCGCGCGGCCCGCCACCACCGTGGGCATGGCACCTACGAACTTGACTGTCGACGGTGTGAACCTGGCCAGCCAGGTCAACACGACGATCGACTCCTTGAAGTCAGCGCTTCCGAGCATCACCGATGCCACCGGGGCGCAGGCGGCTCTACCAAAAATCAACGCGGCAATATCGCAGCTCGACGACGTCGGCACACGCGCGGCAAAGCTCACGCCCGAAGGACGAACTGCGCTCGCCAAACTGATCGCCGCCGCGATGCCGGCCATCAACCAGATGTGCGACAAGGTCATGGCGGCTCCCGGCGTCGGGCCGATCGCGAAACCGGCGATCGACGATCTCAGGGCAAAGCTCGATTCGCTGGCCCGAGTTTGAAATTTCTGAGTGCGGCGACCCAGGACTGTCGCCGTACTCAGATCGGTTTTCACACGGCGGATTGTGCCAGGGAGTGGATCTATGGCTGACAAAGCAAGTTTTACGAAGGACGAATGGGCCTTGCTCTTGAGAAGTCCAATGAATGCAGGGATCGCCATCACAGCGGCTGAACCGAGCGGCTTGTGGGGCCTGCTCAAGGAGTCGTTTGCGAGTGGCGCAGCGCTGAGCCAGGCGGCCACAGACCCCAGCGCCAACGCATTGGTCAAGGCGGTGGTTGCGGATTTCACGACCGGTGACGGCAGAAGCGTGGCTCGCGACGGATTGAAAGCCGAACTCGCGAACAGCAAGCCGGCGGAAGTCAAGACCAAAGCCATCGACTCGCTGCGGCAAGTCTCGACCATCCTCGCAGCCAAGGCGCCCGGTGATGCCGCGGCGTTCAAGGATTGGCTCCGCCAGATCAGCCAGAAAACGGCCGAGGCTGCATCTGAGGGTGGAGGCCTGTTTGGCGGCGGCGTCCTGGTCAGTGACGCCGAGAAGGCAACGCTTGGCGAAATCTCGGCCGCGCTCGGCGCCTGATCGGGGCCGACACCGAAGCATGCCTGCCTGCTGATGCGAAACGCCGGAGCGGTCACCCGCTCCGACGCTGCAACTGTGATGGAAGTCCTTACGCCGCGTTGAAGCCGGCGACCGCCTTCACCTCGAGGAAGTCCTCAAGACCATACTTGCCCCACTCGCGGCCGTTGCCGGACTGCTTGTAGCCACCGAACGGCGCGCTGCGATCGTTGGGCACGCCCTGGAGGTTGACGTTGCCGGCGCGGATCTGGCGAGCAACGCGCTTGGCGCTCTCCACCGTATCGGCCGAGACGTAGCCCGCCAGGCCATAGGGCGTGTCGTTGGCGATCTGCACGGCATCGGCTTCGTCCTTGGCGCCGATGATGGTGAGCACCGGTCCGAAAATCTCCTCCTTCGCGATCGTCATATCGCTGGTGACGTCGGCGAAGATGGTCGGACGAACGTAGAAGCCCTTGTTGACGCCCTCGGGCAGGCCCGGGCCGCCGGCGACAAGCGTTGCGCCCTCGTCGATGCCCTTCTTGATCAGCGCCTGGATCTTGTCCCACTGGCCGCGGTTGACGACGGGACCGATGGTGGTGCCTTCGCCGCGCGGATCACCCGCCTTCGTCTTGTCGGCGACCGCCTTCGCGATCGCGGCCACTTCCTTCATCTTGGACAGCGGCACGATCATGCGCGAGGGCGCGTTGCAGGATTGGCCGGAGTTGTTGAACATGTGCATCACGCCGCCGGTCACCGCCTTCGTGAGGTCGGCGCCTTCGAGGATCACGTTCGGCGACTTGCCGCCGAGCTCCTGGCTGACGCGCTTCACGGTGGGAGCTGCGCGCTTGGCCACATCGATGCCGGCGCGGGTCGAGCCGGTGAACGAGATCATGTCGATGTCCGGATGCTCGCTCATGGCGGCACCGACCTCGGGGCCGAGACCGTTGACGAGATTGAACACACCCTTCGGCACGCCGGCTTCATGGAGGATTTCCGCGAAGATCAGCGCCGAGGTCGGGGTGAACTCCGACGGCTTCAGGATCATGGTGCAGCCGGCGGCAAGCGCGGGCGCCACCTTGCAGGCGATCTGGTTGAGCGGCCAGTTCCAGGGCGTGATCATGCCGACCACGCCGACCGGCTCACGCAGCACCATGGCGGTGCCGACCGGCTCCTCGAAATGATAGTTCTTGAGCACGTCGAGCGTGGTCATGAGGTGACCGAGGCCGGCGCCGGCCTGGAGCTTCTCCGCCATCGGCAGCGGCGCGCCCATCTCGTCGGAAACCGCGGCGCCGATCTCCTTGAGACGGCCCTTGTAGATCTCGATGACCCTGGAGAGCAGCGCGACGCGCTCCTCGCGGCTGGTCTGGGAATAGGTGACAAAGGCGCGCTTGGCGGCGGCGACAGCCTTGTCAACATCGGCCTTGGAGCCGAGCGCAACCTCGTACATCGCCTCTTCAGTCGCAGGATTGACGACCGGAGTGGACTTCTTGACGGCCGGATCGACCCAGGCACCGTCGATGTAGAATTGCATACGATTGACCATTGTGGACCTCTTCTTGGGGAGCATTGGAGGGGGCGTTTCGGCGGCTATCCTTGCACGAAAGCCGGGGGAGTTGAACCCGCCCCCATGCTTGACCTGCGATGCGGCGGACGCGGTGGAATATGATCGCGTGCCGGGGAACTGGCAAGCACCCCCACGTCATTCCGGGGCGGCTCAAAGAGCCGAACCCGGAATCTCGAGATTCCGGGTTCGATGCTTCGCATCGCCGTGGCATGACGTCCCTAGTTACTCCGGAATGTCGACCTTGGTCGGTCAGACCGCCTCGGTTACTTCCATCACACCGCCATCTTCCGATGCAGCACCGGCGCGCCGGTGGTGAGGCTTTCGGCCGCATCGATGATGGCGTTGGCGTCCAGGCCGTGGTGGCGATAGAGGTCGGCGATGGTGCCGGTCTGGCCGAACTGCTCGACGCCGAGCGCCTCGACGCGGTGGCCGCGGACACTGCCGAGCCAGCCAAGCGTTGCCGGATGGCCGTCGATCACGGTCACGAGACCGCAATCGCGCGGCAGCGGCGCAAGCAGCTTTTCGATATGGCTCAAATGCTGCACGCCGCGGCGATCTCGCCGCAATTTCCGCGCGGCGGTCCAGCCTGCATGAAGGCGGTCGGCCGAGGTGATCGCAAGCAGGCCGACGTCGCGGCGGCTCTCGCCGATGAAGCCGGTTGCCTCGATCGCCTCCGGCGCCACCGCGCCGGTATAGGCGATCACGACTTCGGCATTGGGGCCCGGCTTGCGCAGCCAATAGGCGCCGTCGGTGATGCCCTGCTCAAGCTCCGGAGTCATGATCCGCTGCGCCTGTTCGATGGTGCGCGTCGACAGGCGCAAGTAGACCGAGCCACCCTCGCCTGCTTGGCGCTGCATGTGGTCAAAACCCCAGCCCATGATCACCGCAAGTTCGTCAACGAAGGCCGGCTCGAACGATGCGAGCCCGTCCTGGGCCATGCCGATCAAAGGCGTTGCGATCGACTGATGCGCCCCACCTTCGGGTGCGAGCGTGATGCCGGAGGGCGTCGCCGCCACCATGAAGCGGGCATCCTGATAGCAGGCGTAGTTCAGCGCATCGAGGCCGCGTTCGATGAAGGGATCGTAGAGCGTGCCGACCGGCAGCAGCCGCGCGCCATTGATGTGATGCGAGAGTCCCAGCGCCGACATCATGATAAACAGGTTCATCTCGGCGATGCCGAGCTCGAGATGTTGACCCTTGGGCGATGCATCCCAGTTGAAGGTGGATGGAATTTTCTCGCTGCGGAATAAATCCGCCTTCTCGGCGCGGGCAAACAGGCCGCGCCGGTTCACCCAGGGACCGAGATTGGTCGAGACGGTGACGTCGGGCGACGTCGTGACGATGCGCTTTGCAAGCTCGCTGTCGCTGCGCGCGATCTCGTTCAGCACAAGCCCAAAACCCTGCTGGGTCGACATCTGCGCCGACGGCTTGAAGGTGAGCTGCGAGGGCACCTCGACGACGGGCGCGGTCAGCCGGCGGCCGTCCTGATTGAAGGGCACGCGCGCGAGGAAGGCTTCGAGCCCGGCGGTATCCTGCGCCATGCCTTCGAACTTGTCCCACTCGTGGCCGGTGCGGATGTTCTGGCTCTCGCGAAACTTCTCCATCTGCGCGACCGTCATCAGGCCAGCATGATTGTCCTTGTGGCCCTGGAACGGCAGGCCGACGCCCTTGATGGTGTAGGCGATGAAGCAAACCGGGCGATCGTGATCGATCTTTTCAAACGCCTCCAGCATGCTCGCCATGTCGTGGCCGCCAAGGTTCGACATCAGCGCCAGCAACTCGTCATCGCTGCGCCGGTCGATCAGCTTGGTGATCGGCCCCTGGTCGCCGATCTCGTCATGCAGATGCTTGCGGAAGGCCGCGCCGCCCTGGAAGCACAGCGCCGCATAGAGTGCGTTCGGGCAGTTGTCGATCCATGCTTTAAGCGCTTCGCCGCCCGGCTCGGCAAAAGCCTCGCGCATCAGCCGGCCGTATTTCACGATCACCACGTCCCAGCCGAAATTGCGGAACATGGTCTCGAATTTTTCCCAGAGCCCCTCGCGCACGACGGCGTCGAGCGACTGCCTGTTGTAATCGACCACCCACCAGGTGTTGCGCAGGCCGTGCTTCCACCCCTCGGCCAACGCCTCGAAAATATTCCCCTCGTCCATCTCGGCGTCGCCGACGAGTGCGATCATCCGCCCTTCGCGGCGATCCTTCATCCAGCCATGCGACTTGACGTAGTCCTGCACCAGCGAAGAGAACAGCGTCTGCGCGACGCCGAGGCCGACGGAGCCGGTCGAGAAATCGACGTCGTCGATATCCTTGGTACGCGAGGGATAGGATTGCGCGCCCTTGAAGCCGCGGAAATTCTCCAGCTTCTCGCGGGTCTGGCGGCCGAACAGATACTGGATGGCGTGGAACACCGGGCTCGCATGCGGCTTCACCGCGACGCGATCCTCAGGTCTGAGCACGTGGAAATACAGCGCCGACATGATGGTCGCGAGTGAGGCGGACGAGGCCTGATGGCCGCCGACCTTCAGGCCATCCGCATTGGCGCGGATGTGATTGGCATGATGGATCGTCCAGGACGACAGCCACAGCACCTTGGTTGCGAGCGCGGACAATGTGTCGAGGCGGGCGGAATCGACGGGCATGGCAATGCTCCGGTAAATGATGGCCTATGATACGCCTGCGGGAGCCGGCAAAATTCTCAATTTTTCGCGCCACGCCCGTAAATATTGGGATACTTTACCAATAGATAGCCACTCCACACAGGTTCTATCCCAATGCCCGAGCTCGACGCCATCGACCGAAAGATCCTCGCCCTGCTCCAGACCGACAGCCGGCTGACCATGCAGGAGCTCGCCGACAAGGTCGGGCTGTCGGTCTCGCCCTGCCACCGCCGGGTCAAGCTTCTGGAGGAGCGCGGCGTCATCACGCGCTACATCGCGACCGTGGACCAGAAGGCGCTGGGGCTGCATGTCAGCGTCTTCATCTCGATCAAGCTGGCTCGGCAGAAGGAGGAGGATCTCAACCGCTTCGCACGAGCGATCTCGAAATGGGACGAGGTTTTGGAGTGCTATCTGATGACCGGCAACCGCGACTATCTCTTGCGCGTCGTCGCCGCCGACCTCTCGTCTTATGAAGCATTTCTGAAGAACAAGCTCACGCGCCTCGACGGCATCGCCTCGATCGAGTCGAGCTTTGCTCTAAGCCAGGTGAAATATTCGATCGCGCTGCCGGTGTAGGTGGGGTCACCGCGCTCAGCGCTGCAACTGCGTCAGCGTCGCGAGCATCTCTGCCCGGCCTGGCGAATCCCGATAGGCATCGACCAGTGCAATCGCCTCCTTCAGTTCAGCGTCCGCGGCACAGCCGTGCCCTGCCAGCCAAATCAAGGCCGGCAACGGCGCACTGCCGCCGAGACGCTCGAGCAATTCGGAGTAAAGACGCTTATCGTTCGGGTCAGGCCGGTACACCTGGGTAAACTGGCGGTGCAAATCGCTCAGCGCCGTCGTGCATAATGGCGCCGTCGCCTCGAGATCAAGCTCGCCGAGATACCGGACTAGCCTCCATCGTACGTCCTCGTCGTATTTGCTCGACAGGATTTCAACGGCCTCGTCGGTGCGCCGGTCGAGCTTGCGCGCGCCGGCAAGCGCTTGGTCCCGCAGAGCGTTGTCGTCGGTAAATCTCAGCCAGGCCTTGAGATGCGATCTTGGACCCAGCATCGAGAAACGCGCGGGCCGCTCGCGTAACGTCTGGCCCAACAGGTTGGGATCGCGCAACTTCGCCAGCCGGTAAAGCTCGTAGTTTGGGTCGCGATATCCCTTCGCCATGGTTTCCCAGGCCACGGCCTCCGCGTCGCACGAACATTCATAGCCTACCAGCCAGGTCATCGCATCAATCGCGTCCGACACCGACCGGGCGATATCCGAATACGGTCTGCTATCGGCGGTCTTGAGCACCAGCGGCGCAACGCGCCTGCGCAGCAGGCTGCGCGCCTTGTCGCAAAGGGCCGGCGTCGGATCGAGATCGAAAGAGCTGAGATCACCGATCGGAAAGTCGCCGCGGTCGAGCATCGTTTCCGCCTGCGCCTGCCGCTGATCGAGGCTTCGGATGCTGTGGACCACCTCCGACCGCTTGTAGCCGTCGGGCGTATAGAGAAACGGCGTCCAGTCCCAGATCGGCGCATTGGCCGGCACCCGCGCGAGATCCGCGTTGAATTTGGGCGAGCCGCACGGCCGCCCCCTTCTCCACCGTATTGCGCATCCGCGACAACGGCTCCATCAGCAAGCACACTGCCAGGATCGCGACGGGAAGCGCGCCGACGATGCGCGATATCCCGGACCGTCCTAGCAGGACCAGAAAACACCAGGTCACGGCAAGGGGTGGCACGACGACAAGAATGACGATTGGCCAGAGAAATGGCGACCGATCAGCGTGCCAGAGCAGATCCATTGCCGCCATCGCGACAAAGCCGGATACGGGTACGATCACGAGGGCCAAAACTTTCGTCAAGCGCGGGGCGTTGCCCTTCAGGCTCGCAATCGCAGTCATGATCGTCAGCAAGGACCAGAGCGCAACGACATGGATGGCGGCCAAGCCCCGACCGATCGGATCGCTGTGCAGATCCGCGACGCCGCCCAATACCAGGAGCCAGATCAGGCCGCTGACAAAGCCAAGCGCAATGCTGGCGGACACTTCGCCCCTTAACAGTTCGGTAGCCCGCATTGTTGCTCCACTCCGAGCCATTGGTCGCAGCTACCGTCGTGCAGGTTCGGTGCTCGTCGGGGCTTTGTGCTATCGCCACGGCTCCACGATGATCTTGGTATGCGTCTCGGGATTGGCGAGGTCGGCGAAGGCTTTCGCCACGCCGTCGATGCCTACCGTCGCCGTCACCATTGCCGCCGCGTCCACCTCCCCCTCCGCGATCAGGCGCAGCGAATAGGCGAACTCCTCCGGCGTGTAGCCGAGCACGTACTGGACGTTGAGCTCCTTCATGACGCCGAGCATCGGCTCGCTCTTGTCGCTCTCCATGCAGACGCCGACCACGACGATGCGGGCGTCGCGCGGGGCGCCCTCGAACACCTGCTGGAGCAGTCCGGGCACGCCGACGCATTCGAAGATGAGGGCAGGCTTCAGCGCCGGCAGCATGGCCTGAAGGGGCGGCCGCGCTGCTTTCTCAGCATCCGACATCTGGGCATGCTCGGCCCAGGTGGCATAGGGTTGCGACACCCAGGGATCGACGACGATGTCGGCGCCGAGTTTTGCCGCAAGCGCGCGCCGCGCCGGCGAATAATCCGCGGCGACGATCGGGTGCAGGCCCTTGATTTTCAGCGCCGCAATGACCGCAAGCCCAACCGGGCCGCAGCCAATCACCAGCGGCACCTCGCCGCCGCGCACGTTTGCTTTGGCGACGGCATGGACGCCAACCGCGAGCGGCTCGGTGAGAGCGGCGTGCTCCGCGGCGAGGCCGTTCGGCACTTCGAGCAGCAGCGGTTCGCTCAGCAGCATCGCTTCGGCATAGCCGCCGATATTGTCGTTGGAATAGCCGATGCCCTGGATGCCCGCCGGCGTCAGCAGCGCCGGCAGCGAGCAGACGCGCGTACCGGACTTCAGCTTGCGCTCGGTGCCCGGACCGTAATCGACGATCTCGCAGCAGAACTCATGGCCGAACACGACGTCGCGCGACAGGTCCATCGGCGCACGCCCGGCCTTCTTGGCCATCTCAACCATGCGATGGGCGTGCTGGCGCGCGTGCAGATCGGAACCGCAGATGCCGCAGGCGAGCGTCTTCACCAGTACCTGGCCAGGGCCCGGCTTCGGCTCCGGCATCTTGTCGACGACAATCTCACCGTTCCTGAAAATCGCAGCCCGCATCCGGCTCCTCCCATTCTTGTTGGAGCCGTTGATAGCACAGAGCCAGACCTGAGATATGGCGTCAGGCGTTCGGCGAACGCTCTTCCAGCACCAAAAGCTGGGCGCGGCGGACACGTTCACGATGGGCGATATAGAGGCCACTCGCGACGATGAACGCGGCGCCCGTGATGGTCCAGACGTCGGGCAGCTCACCGAAGATGAAGAAGCCCAAAATGCTGACCCACAGCAATTGCGTGTAGGAGAACGGCGCCAGCACCGAGGCATCGCCATAACGATAGGCGAGCACGATGATCCACTGCCCCACCGTGGAAGCAATGCCGATGAAGATGCCGAGCCCGATGGCAGTCCAGCTCGGCGTGACCCAGACGAACGGCACCATCGCGGTGAGGATGGCAACGCCGGTCAGCGCGGAATAGGCCATCGTGGTGAGGACGGCTTCCCGCCCGCTGATCATGCGCGTCAGGATCAGCGCAGCAGCCCAGCAGAACGCGGAGACGATCGGGAAGAACGCCGCAACGTGAAACGCGTTCGAGCCCGGCCGCAGGATGATCGTAACGCCGACGAGGCCCAGCGCGGTTGCGAGCCAGCGGCGCAGGCCGACCTTCTCGCTCAGGAAGATAATCGACAGCGCGGTGACGAACAGCGGCGAGACGAAGCCGGTGGCGGAGGCCTCCGCGATGGGGAGAAAGCGCAAGCCGGTGATGAAGAACAGCGAGGAGCCGAGCAGTGCGGCGCCGCGCATCAACTGAAGGCCGAGCCGCTCGGTACGCATCGCATAGAGCGGCGAGGCCGGCAGCATCACCGGCGTGAACATCAGCGCAAAGGTCAGGAATCGGATCCAGGTGATCTCGATCGACGGCAGGCTCGTCGAAAGGTATTTCGCGGTGACGTCGGAGCAGCCGAGGAACACTGTCGACAACAGGACCAGCGCAATGCCTTTGAAGGGATGGTCGACACGCGCAGGTGCGCGGCGTGCGGCCTGCTTCTTCGCTGGCATAGGCACGGAAATACTGTCGAGCCTTGCGGCTGCGGCGGGCGGCGGTGTCACGGCTGGAACTCGGGAAAATGCGAATCGTAAGAGCCTATAAAAACGACAATTGCGACGCGTTCACAACGCCCGAAAACAGGAAGCCGATATGCGCTGATGGGCACGCATGTGAACGCTCCGTTAATAAAATGCGCTTTTTTTTTGCACTACAGCATCGGCAGGCTGCGCGGCTTGCTCCCGCGCGGAAACGCCGCGTCCAGCGCGGCGATGTCATCCCTGGTCAACACGAGATCGCCGCTTGCCGCGTTTTCGCCAGCATGCTCGGCGGACGACGCCTTCGGGATCGCGAACACCGTAGTTGCACGGGCGAGGAAGCTGAGCGCAACCTGACGCGGCGTCGCGCCGTGCGCCTTTGCGATGCGCGCGAGCACCGCGCCGCCCTTGCTCGTCGCTGCCGGAAAATCGTCATGGCCGAACGGCGAATAGGCCACCACCGCGACACCGAGCCGCTCGCACCACGGGATCACTGCATGCTCGATCGCGCGCTCCTTGAGATGGTACAGCACCTGATTGCAGGCAATCTTGCCTTCGCCGGCGACGTCGAGGATGTCGTCGAGGTCGTCGGCATCGAAGTTGGAGACGCCCCAGGATTTAATCTTGCCGGCCTTCACCAGCTCCTCGAACGCGGCAACGGTGTCCTCCAGGGCATAGGAGCCGCGCCAGTGCAGCAAATAGCAGTCGAGCCGGTCCGTCTTCAGCCGCTTGAGCGAGCGCTCGCAGGCGGTGATGGTGCCGCGGCGCGAAGCATTGCTCGGCAGCACCTTTGAGACCAGGAACACCTCGTCGCGGCGGCTGGCAATCGCATCCGCAATGACGAGCTCCGCATCGCCATACATCTCGGCGGTGTCGATATGCGTCATCCCGAGATCAAGCCCGCGCTGAAGCGCCGCAATCGCGCGCTTGCGGTCGCCGTGGTCGAGATACCAGGTGCCCTGCCCGATCACGGAAACATTGGCGCCGGTGCGGCCGAAGGGCTTTTTGTTCATGTTTGCTCCGATGTCTATTCTCCCTCTCCCGCACGCGGGGAGAGGCGAACGGGCGCCGCTCGCATTCGTCACATAACAATTATCGAGCGCTAAGAGTTCACTTATATCCGCGACCAGCACGCTGCCAGTGGCCGCAGCGCGCTTCGACGACACTGACCCGGGTATGGGTCCAGCCCTTCATCGGGACGACGCGGGGAGAAATCGCTTATCACGTCTCCACAAAGCCCGTCATTGCGAGCGCAGCGAAGCAATCCAGACTTTCGCCGCGGAGGGATTCTGGATTGCTTCGCTACGCTCGCAATGACGTTGGGACTACGAACTCTTCAACGGCCTTCACCGGTCGCGTAGCACCCGCAGAGCGTTCAGGATCACGACGACGTCGATCACCTCCTGCAAGATCGCGCCCTCGACCGGCGTCAGGTAGCCGAAGGCGGCGGCGATCATGCCGAGCGTCGACAGGCCGATGCCGGCAATGACGCTTTGAAGCGCGATGAAGCGTGCGCGGCGCGCGATCTCGATCGCGGGCACGATGCGGTCGAGCGTGTCGACCAGCAGCACGGCGTCGGCTGCTTCCGCCGACGCGGCAGCACCCGTCGCACCCATGGCGACGCCGACATCGGCAGCCGCAAGCGCGGGGGCGTCGTTAACACCGTCGCCCACCATCATCACTGGACCCGCCTTGCGCTCGGAGAGCACCACCATGACCTTCTGGTCCGGCGTCAGCTCGGCGCGAACCGCATCGAGGCCGAGACCGGCCGTGACGGCCTCGGCCACGTCGCGGCGGTCGCCAGTCGCGAGCACGATGCGCTCGATGCCAAGGCGCCGCACCTTGGCAAGCAGCCCTTCGATGCCGGCCCGCAACTCGTCGGCGAGCACGATCCGGCCGGCAAGCCGGCCGTCAAGCGCGAGCCAAACGGCGACGGCGCCCGGCGCGGTCAGCGCGGGCTCAGTCGCGCCCTGGCTCGGATCGGGCAGTTGCGATCGCACATAGCGGCGACCGCCGACGGCGACGAAGCGCCCCTGCACGCGTCCCTTGACGCCTTCGCCGGGCGTCTCCGCGACATCGGCCGGAATCGACAGGGCAAGCTTGCGGCGTCGCGCCTCGGCGACCAGCGCCTGCGCGATGACATGCCTGGAGGCCTGATCGAGCGATGCGGCGATCCGGAGCACGTCGTCCTCGCCAAATCCTTCCGCGGCGTGGACCGCAACCACCCTAGCCCTGCCGTCGGTGAGCGTGCCGGTCTTGTCGACCACGAGCGAACAAATGCGCGCCATGGTCTCTAGCGCCTTGCCGCCCTTGATCAGGATACCGTGATGCGCCGCGCGCGACAGGCCGGCGACGATGGCAACCGGCACAGCGAGAATCAGCGGGCATGGCGTCGCCACAACCAGCACCGCCACCATGCGGATCGGATCGCGCGTCCAGGCCCAGGCCGCGCCCGCGATCGCG
The DNA here is from genome assembly GCF_054185185.1 of Bradyrhizobium sp. UFLA05-153. Taxonomy (NCBI): domain Bacteria; kingdom Pseudomonadati; phylum Pseudomonadota; class Alphaproteobacteria; order Hyphomicrobiales; family Nitrobacteraceae; genus Bradyrhizobium; species Bradyrhizobium sp. UFLA05-153. Next base: position 33,297 of record NZ_JBBIAM010000022.1, on the reverse strand, counting down.
AGCGTTGCGACCAAGAACACGATCGCATAGCGATCGGCGAGCCGAGCCATCGGCGCCCTGGCGCGCTGCGCGGCCTCGACCAGGCGGACGATACCCGCATAAGTGCTTTGCGCCGCCGGACGCGTGGCGATGATATCGAAGGCTTCGCCGGCATTGGTGGCTCCGCTCATCAGGGCGTCGCCGTCCCTACACTGTACCGGCAGCGATTCCCCCGTCAGCGCAGACTGGTCGAGCACGGCGAGCGGGCTTGCGAGCGTACCGTCGGCCGGCACGATCTCGCCCTGGCGGATCAGCAGGCGGTCGCCCGTCGCGACGAGCTCGACGTCGATCTCCTCGAGCCGATGGTCGCAATGACGCATCGCCTTGCGCGGGGCTCGGGCGAGCAGCGCCGTCATCTCGCGCCGCGCATGGCCCTCGGCAAAGTCCTCGAGGTATTGCCCGCCGGCATACATCAGCGCGACCACGGCGGCCGCAAGCTCCTCGCCGACCACCAGTGCCGACGTCATCGAAAGCGCAGCCACGATATCGAGCCCGACATCGCCGCGCCTCAGGCTCCGCACGATCTCGACCAGGAGTGCAAGCAATACCGGCAGCGTCGCGATCGCCCAGACCAGATCCGCCCACGCCGAAAAGCCGGATGCGCGCAGCACGAAACCGAACACGAGCCCGGCGGCGGGAAAGCCGATCAGAAAGGGCCGAATGGGAACGTCGGACACGGACACGAAAAACGCCGGGCGGGTTGCGCGGGCGGCGAGGATGACAGTGAGTGCGCTGCGGAGCGATGATTTAGATCAAGCTGGTAGATGCTGGAAGGCCGTCGCGACTATCCCCCCTGTCGCCCGGCTTGACCGGGGCGTCCAGTACGCCGCGGCCTATCGATTTATCCCGGACGTCACGGGGTCAAGCCGGGCGATGACGCCGGAGAGTTGTGGCGCTAACCCGCAGCGCCGGCGAACTTTGCCTCCTTCGCAGCCCCACCCGTCTCGGCAATCAGCCGCTTCAGCTCGGGAATGCAGGAGCCGCAATTGGTGCCGGCCTTGAGTTTTGCGCCGATCTCGGCCGCGCTGCGCGCGCCGGCGGCGATGGTGTCGCAGATGGTAGAGCGCCCGACGCCGAAACAGGCGCAGACCACGGGACCGGTCGAGGCGACGCCTTCGGTCGACTTGCCGGACAGCAACAGGCGGCGCTGCTCGTCGCTGACGCGGTCTGCCGCGAACAGGCTCTTCACCACCTCCCAGTCGCCGGCATCATGGGCAGGCCCGATGAACAGGCAGGTCTCGATGCGATCGCCGACGAAGGATGCGGCGCGATAGACGCCGCCGCCGAAATCGCGGTACTCCGCGATATCCTCACCCGCGATCCCCTGGAGCCAGGCCGGCCAGCGCGACAGATCCGCGTTGTCGGCAAAAAGATAACCATAGCCGCCACCGATCGCGGCACGCGCCCACCACAGATGCTGCGGCAGCGCGAGCTGCTTGCGCGAGAGCGCGAAGCCGCGGAAAACGTACTCGTACGGCGCGATCGCGGCCGGAGTTGCCTTGGTTTCCGGCTGCCCCGAGAACGGATCGTTGAACGACTGCACCAGCGCGCCGATGCGGCCATGCGAGGTATTCATCGCGCTCCAGTGAATCGGCACGAACAGCGTGCCGCGCTGCTGGCGCTCGCTGACGACGGCTTTCAGGATGCACTGGCCGTAGTCGGTGGTGACGCGGGCAAAGCTGTCGTCGACGACGCCGTATTTGCCGGCGTCATCCGGATGGATCTCGACGAACGGCTCTGGCAGATGTGCCCCGAGCCGCTGGCTGAGGCCGGTGCGGGTCATGGTGTGCCACTGGTCGCGGATGCGTCCCGTGTTGAGCCGCAGCGGACGCGCCGAATTGGTCTCGCTGCGCAGCGCCGGCACCTCCGGCGCGACGAAACGGCCCTTGCCGTCATTGGTGAAGAAGCCGCCGCCCGCAAAGAAGCGCGCGCCAGGTCCCTCTTGTCCCTCGCGCGCCGGCCATTGCAGCGGCACCAGCGCATCATAGGCCTCGTCGGAGACCGATTGCAGCGCGCCGATGTCGAAGTCGCGGCTGCCATCGTTCTCGAACGCCGAGAGCGCGGCGTGCTCGCGGAAGATCTCGGCGGCAGATTTGTAGTTGAAGCCTTCGCCGAAGCCGAGCCGCTTTGCGACCTCGCTCAGAATCCACCAGTCCGGCCGCGCCTCGCCTGGCGCCGGCAGGAACGAGCGCTGCCGGGAGATGCGGCGCTCGGAATTGGTCACCGTGCCCGACTTCTCGCCCCATGCGAGCGCAGGCAAAAGCACATGCGGCCCTGCCTCGACCGTGTCGTTGGAGAGTACGTTCTCCGAGACCACGAACAGCTCGAGCTTCTTCAGCGCCTCGCGTACGAGATCGGCATCCGGCAGCGACACCGCAGGATTGGTGCCCATCACCCACAACGCCTTGACCTCGCCGCGGTTGATCGCCTCGAACAGCTGCACCGCCTTGAGCCCCTCATGGGTTGCGATGCGCGGCGCCTTCCAGAACCGGCGGACGCGATCGACCTCGGGCGGCGTAAACATCATGTGCGCGGCGAGCTGGTTGGCGAGCCCGCCGACCTCGCGCCCGCCCATCGCATTGGGCTGTCCCGTGAGCGAGAACGGCGAGGCCCCCGGCTTGCCGATGCGGCCAGTGGCGAGATGGCAGTTGAGGATGGCGTTGACTTTGTCGGTGCCCTGCGCCGACTGGTTGACGCCCTGCGAGTACAGCGTGACGACGCGCTCCGTCTCGCGGAACATCGCAAAGAATGCCGCGACGTCCTGCTCCGACAGACCGGTCGCGAGCGCCGTCGCCGAGACGCTGCCGGCGATGCTGCGGGCACGCGCGAGCGCATCGTCGAAGCCCGAGGTGTTGTTCGCGATGTAGTCCTTGTCGAGAGCGCCACTGTCCGCGAGATGGACGAACAGGCCGGAGAACAGCGCGGTGTCGGTGCCTGGCTTCACGCCAAGGAACAGGTCTATGTCGCTCGCAGTATCGGTGCGGCGCGGATCGATGACGATGATGCGGGCGCCGCGCTCCTCCTTGTTCCTGCGCATGCGCTGGAACAGGATCGGATGGCACCAGGCCGCATTGGAGCCGGCCAGCACGAGCAGGTCGGCCTGGTCGAGATCCTCGTAGCAGCCGGGGACGGTGTCGGCGCCGAAGGCGCGGCGATGGCCGGCGACCGATGACGACATGCAGAGTCGCGAATTGGTGTCGACATTCGCCGTGCCGACAAAACCCTTCATCAGCTTGTTGGCGACGTAGTAGTCCTCGGTCAGCAACTGGCCGGAAAGATAGAAAGCGACCGCATCCGCGCCGTCGCGCGCCACGATATGCTGCATGCGATGGGCGACATGGTCGAGCGCATCGCTCCAGGCAACACGTTCCAGGACACCTTTGCAGCGGATCATCGGATAGAGCAGACGACCTTCGAGTCCGACGGTCTCGCCGAGCGCCGAACCCTTGGAGCAGAGCCGGCCGAAATTGGCAGGATGCTCGGGGTCGCCGGCGATCGCAGCGCCACCGTCGCCGTCGGGCGTTGCCAGCACGCCGCAGCCGACGCCGCAATAGGGGCACGTCGTTCGGGTAGTGCGGAGCGTCGGATCGATCGCAGTCATTCAGGCGGCATCCATCAAGCAGCTTTGGGCGGAAGCGCGAGCGCGCGGCCGAACATCATGTCGGTGCGGATCGCGGCGACCGCCTCGCGATTGCGGATCAGCTCGAGATACCAGAGCGCGTCCACTGTATCGCCGATCAGCACGGCGCCGGTGAGCCTGCCGTCGGCGATGACCAGCTTCTTGTAGGTGCCGCGCCTGCGATCGGAGAGCACGAGGCTCTCGCTGCCCTCGCCGCCGACGAAATCGCCCGCCGAGAACACGCTGACGCCCGACACCTTCAGATTGGTCGAGACCACGCTGCCCTGATAGGCGGCACTCTTCCCGGCAAGATGCCGCGCCAGCACGCGCGCCTGCTCATAGGCCGGCTCGACGAGCCCGTAAGCGGTGCCGCGATGCTCGGCGCATTCACCGAGCGCGAAGATGTCGGACTCGCTGGTCTGGAGACAATCGTTCACCACGATGCCACGATTGACGGCAAGCCCGGCCTCCTTCGCGATTGCGACGTTCGGCCGGATCCCAGCCGCAAAGATCACGGCATCGGCCTCGATGCGACTGCCGTCGGCAAGCTCGATCGCCTCGACGTGGCCGTCGCCATGAATGCATTTGGTGCTCGCGTTCAGAACGACATGGATGCCCTTGCGCTCGACCAGCGTCTTGAGCAACTCGGCCGCCGGTAGATCGAGCTGGCGCTCCATCAGGCGGTCCATGAGATGCAGCAGCGTCACCGGCGCGCCGGCCTTCGCAAGGCCGTAGGCCGCCTCGAGTCCCAAGAGGCCGCCGCCGACCACGACGACGCGCTTCTTGGCGGCCGCGAGTGTCAGGAGCAGATCGACATCGCGGCTGTCGCGGAAGGTGTGAACGCCTGTGAGGTCGGCGCCCGGCACGTTCAGCCGCAGCGGCGTCGAGCCGGTGGCGAGGACGAGCTTTGAATATTCCATGCTCTCCTCGCCCGCGATCTTCAGCTCGCGGCGGCCGACATCGATCTCGGTGACGCGATAGCCGTAGCGCACGGTGACGCCACGCTGGCGCCACCAGTCGGCCGGCCTGAGCTCGATCTCGTGCGAGCCGGTCTCGCCCGCAAGCACGGACGAGAGCAGCACGCGGTTGTAAGCGAGCCGAGGCTCTTCGCCGATCACAGCGACTGCGTAACGGCCGAGCGCGGTCTTGGCGAGTTCATCGACCAGACGCGCGGCGGCCATACCGTTACCGACGATGACGAGCGGCTCACTCACTTTGCTCTCCTATTCTGCGGCCTGCGGCCGCGCGCCATAGGCCTCGGAAATCATGAAATTCGACAGCAGCCCGTAGGCTGCGGTCCACGCCGCTGCGACGTCGGGCGTCCAGGCATCGCCGAGACCCTTCTCCAGCGTCCACAACAGGGTCGAGCCGACGACGGGATAGTGTTCGGGCTTGGCGCCGTAAGCGACGTGACGTTGCGCAAGCGCTGACGCCGCCGGCAGGATCGAATCGAGATTGGTCAGACCGTTCACGACGACGGCTAGCGTCGCCATCAGCTTCTTGCGCTGCTCGGTCATGTCAGCAGGAAACATCGTCTTCACCGATGGTGCGACCTCGAACAGGCGATCGTAGAACAACACCGCGGCCGTTTCCGAAATCGGCGCGACCTTGGCGAAGCTCTGCTGGACGAGGTTGATCTGTTCGGGCGTCATAGTTGGTCTCCTTGCTGGTTTGAAGTCTGCCTTTGTCCGCGCCATTGCGGATAAGGTTCATGGGTCAAACTCTCCGGCAAAACTTCTCCCCGCGTACGGGGAGAAGCGAGATTCGTACCAAGTCTCTATTGTTGGAGCATGATCTTCGCGGAAAACCGCTGCACACTTTTCCGGATCATGCTCTAGACCCGTGCTTCGGCAAGGCTCGGCGCACCTTCGGCCTGCGGGCCGCGACGCAGGTAGAACCACCAGGTCAGCCCGAGGCAGGAGGCGTAGAAGCCAAGGTAGATCGCGAGCGCGAGCTGCGGCCCACCAGTCAGCGCGATCGACTTGCCAAAACCGGTCGGGATCAGATAGCCGCCAACGGCGCCGATCGCGCCGATGAAGCCAACCGCCGCGCCGCTCTCGATGCTCGCCGTCTTCAGCGCCAGCGCGCGCGCTGCATCGCCCTTGCCGCGCACCTTGAACAGATTTTCCTCACGGAAGATCGAGGGGATCATCCGGTAGGTCGAGCCGTTGCCGATGCCCGTCGTGACGAACAGGATCAGGAACATCGCCAGGAAGCCGATGAAGTCCTTCTGGCCAACGAAATAGAGGACGCCGATCGTGGCGGCCGCCATCGCGATGAAGTTCCAGAAGGTGATGATGGAGCCGCCGACCTTGTCGGCAAGCCAGCCGCCGAGCGGCCGCGACAGCGAGCCGACCAGCGGACCCAGGAAGGCGATCGCGATCGTGATGTGCGGGAACTGGGTCTTGATCAGCAGCGGAAAGGCCGCCGAGTAGCCGATGAAGGAGCCGAAGGTCCCGATATAGAGGTAGGCCATGATCCAGGTGTGCTTGCGCTTGACGATCGCGAGTTGGTTCTTCACCGACGACTTGGCCGAGGTCAGGTTGTTCATGAAGAACACGGCGCCGAACACGGCGATCGCGATCGGCAGCACCCACATCAGCCCGGCGTTCTGCAGGAAGATGCCGTCGACGGGCGTCGCCTGGAACAGGTTGATGACACCGAGCGTCATCAGGATGGGCGTCAGGAGCTGCACGCTGGAGACGCCGATATTGCCGCCGGCGGCGTTGAGACCGAGCGCCGATCCCTTCATCCGATCAGGGAAGAAGAAGGAGATATTGGTCATGCTGGAGGCGAAATTGCCGCCACCGAGACCCGCGGTCGACGCAACGAGCAGCATCAGCCAGAACGGCGTGTCGGGCTGGCTCACGAAATAGGCAAGCGACAGCGTCGGGATGAAAAGGATCGCCGCGCTGAAGATGGTCCAGTTGCGGCCGCCAAAGGTCGTGACCGCGAAGGTGTAGGGGAAGCGCATCAAGGCGCCGATCAGGCCCGGTACGGCGACAAGCTGGAACAGCTGGTCGGTCGTGTAGTGGAAGCCGGCCTGCGGCAGCTTGGTGGTGACGATGCTCCAGATCAGCCAGACCGAGAAGCCGATATGCTCGGCCACGATCGACCAGATCAGGTTGCGTCGCGCGATAGTCTTGCCAGTCGCATTCCAGAACGCCTCGTCCTCGGGGCGCCAGTCTGAAATCCACGTCGGATTTCGCGTCGGATTCGTCGTCATTGATAATCCCTCTTGGTCTCACCGCTGCGTCGTTGCAGGCTCAGCCTCCAGGCATGGAGGTGCGCTCCGAGGCTCGATCCCCGGTGGCGAGTTCACGATGCTGATTGATGATGTCTGGGGACGTCGTCGTTGGCGTCGCAAAATGACATTTCAAATTCCATGCCAATTGCGCCCGGTCAGGAAATACAGGGATTTCAGCGAGTTATTCGTACGGCCCGAAATCTTCGCAGGCCATTTTCGCATGCAAATTTTGCGATTCGCTCAATCCTTGTGCGACGCACAAAGATTGAGCTAGCTGTCGATTATTTGGGCGCGCCGTGCACAGGTTAACGACGCGTTTACGCGGGCTTCAGCGAAACGATGACGCGCGCATAGGCTCGTATGCCGCACTTCGCGCGAGCCATACGCCCTTTGCCGATGATGCTCCTACTCGGCTGCTTGCGGCCGGCCATAGGCCTCAGTGATCATGAAATTGGAGAGCACGCCGAAGGCCGCGGTCCAGGCGGCAGCGACCTCGGGCGTCCAGGCTTCGCCCAGGCCCTTTTCCAGCGTCCAGAGCAGTGCGGAGCCAACTACCGGATAATGCTCCGCCTTCGCGCCATAAGCGACGTGACGCTTTGCCAAAGCGCTCGCGGCGGGCAGGATCGAGTCAAGATTGGAAAGACCGCCGACGACGATTGCGAGCGTTGCCATCAGCTTCTTGCGCTGATCAGTCATGTCGGCCGGAAACATCGCCTTCACGGAAGGCGCGACCTCGAACAAACGATCATAGAAAATGACAGCGGCCGTATCCGCGATCGGTGCGACCTTGGCAAAACTGTCCTGGACCAATTTGATTTGCGTCGGATTCATCTCAACTTCCTTCATGACGTGGCAAAGAGAAACCCGTTGGTCGCGGCGCCGGCGCTTTGGTTCAACACCAATGCTTCCGGCGTCACTCATCTGGACTACGCTGCCTCGACGAAGCGATGACGCTCGTAAAGGAATTCGAGCACGCGCTGGCGGCACTTCAAGTAAGTGGCATTCGACGCGAGCTCGAGCCGATTGCGAGGACGCGTGAGCCGCACATCCAACACTTCACCAATGCGCGCGCTCGGCCCGTTGGTCATCATCACGATACGGTCGGACAACAGCACGGCCTCGTCGACGTCGTGCGTGATCATCAAAATGGTATTGCCGAGCTTCTGATGCAGGGCCATCACCGAGTCCTGCAAATGCGCGCGGGTCAGCGCGTCGAGCGCGCCGAAGGGCTCGTCGAGCAGGAGCACCTTCGGCTCCATCGCGAGCGCGCGGGCAATGCCGACCCGCTGCTTCATGCCGCCGGAGATTTCCGACGGACGCTTGTCCTTGGCATGGGCCATCTGCACGAGGTTGAGATTGTGCATCACCCAGGCCTCGCGCTCGGCCCGCGTCTTGGTCCTGGTAAATACCTTGTCGACGCCAAGCTTGACGTTCTCGAACACGGTCAGCCACGGCAGCAGGCTGTGGTTCTGGAACACCACGGCGCGATCGGGTCCGGGCGAGTTGACCTCGCGGTTCTCCAGCAGCACACCGCCCGTCGAGGCGCCGGTCAGACCCGCGATGATGTTGAGCAGGGTCGACTTGCCGCAGCCGGAGTGGCCGATGATCGAGACGTACTCGCCCTTCTCGATGGTGAGGTTGATGTCCTTCAGCACCTCGGTCGTGGCAGCACCGCGGGTAAAGATCTTGTCGATGTGATCGAGCTTCAGATAGGCGGTCATGTGCCCTCTCCTTCAGTTCTGCGCGGTGCCGTGGGTGACGAACCTGCCGAGGCCCGCGATCAGGCGGTCGAGCACGAAACCGATGATGCCGACATAGAACAGCGCCAAAATGATCTCGCTGATATGCGAGGAGTTCCAGGCGTCCCAGATGAAGAACCCGATGCCCACGCCGCCGATCAGCATCTCGGCCGCGACGATCGCGAGCCAGGAGAGGCCGATGCCGATGCGCAGGCCGGTGAAGATGTAGGGCGCGGCCGCCGGGATCATGATCTTGCCGAAGAACTCCAGCGGATTGAGCTGCACGACGGCCGCGACGTTGCGGTAGTCCTGCGGGATGTTGCGGATGCCGACCGCGGTGTTGATGATGATCGGCCACACCGAGGTGATGAAGATGACGAAGATCGCCGAGGGCTGTCCGTCGCGGAAGGCGGCGAGCGAGAGAGGCAGCCAGGCGAGCGGCGGGATGGTGCGAAGGACCTGGAACAGCGGATCGAGTCCGCGCATCGCCCAGACCGATTGCCCGACCAGCGTGCCGAGCGCGATGCCGACGACGGCTGCGATCGAGTAGCCATAGGCGACGCGCTGGAGGCTGGCGGAGAGATGCCAGAACAGGCCCTTGTCGATGCCGCCATGGTCGAAGAACGGATCGAGAATCAGCTCCTTCGTATCCTTGAACACTTTTGACGGCGGCGGCAGCGTCGAGCCGGCGCGGCGGCAGATGAGCTCCCAGACCAGCATCAACAGCGCGAGCACGACGAGCGGCGGGATGACGCGGACCGCGGTCTCCCTTGCCATCCGCGCAGAGGTCTCGGCGAGCGGCGGCCGCTTCGGCGTCATCGCGACGACCGGCGCGGTGGCGCCGGCGGAAGGCGCAACACCTTCAGCGCCGATCTTCTTCACAGGCATGTTCATCGAAATTTTTCTCCGGCTGCAATGGCAATGCGGCCGCCCATGGGCGGCCGCGGGAGCTATCAGACTTCGACGCGCTTGATCGCGAGCGACTTCAGATAGGCGGCCGGATTTTCCGGATCGAACACCTTGCCGTCGAAGAAGGTCTCCTTGCCGCGCGAGGTGGAGGCCGGGATGTCGGAGCTTGCTACCCCGAGCGTCTTGGCGGCGTCCTTCCAGAGGTCCTCGCGGTTGACCTTGGCGATCAGCGCCTTGGTGTCGAAGCCAGGCTCGTACTTGCCCCAGCGGATATCCTCGGTGAGGAACCAGAGATCGTGGCTCTGGAACGGATAGGACGCGTTGTCCTTCCAGAAGCGCATCTGTTGCGGCGAGTTCTCGACGATACGGCCGGTGCCGTAGTCGAACTTGCCCTTCATGCGGTCGGTGACGTCCTCGACCGGGCAGTTGATCCACTGGCGCTTGGCGCAGATCGTCGCTGCTTCCTCGCGGTTCTCGATCTTCTCCGCCCACTGCTGGGCTTCCATGACGGCCATCAACAGCGCCTTCGTCGCCTTCGGATACTTGTCGACGAAAGCGGCGCGCATGCCGAACGATTTTTCCGGATGCTTGTCCCACAGCTCGCCGGTGGTGATGGCGGTGTAGCCGATCTCCTGATGAATGAGCTGGAGATTCCAGGGCTCGCAGACGCAGAAGCAATCCATGGTGCCAACCTTCATGTTGGCGACCATTTGCGGAGGCGGCACGACGATGGTTTCGATATCCTTGTCGGGATCGATGCCACCGGCGGCGAGCCAATAGCGGATCCAGAGGTCGTGCGTACCCCCGGGGAAGGTCATCGCGGCCTTCACGGCCTTGCCGGAGGCCTTCTTCTTCTCCAGTGCGACCTTGAACGGCGCAGTGTCGATGCCGACCTTGATGTCGGCATATTCCTTGGCGACCGAGATGCACTGACCGTTCAGATTGAGTCGCGCCAGAATGTACATCGGCGTCGGCTGATTGTTCTGCGTCACCTTGCCGGCGGAGATCAGAAAGGGCATCGGCGTGAGGATGTGCGCGCCGTCGATACCGTTACCTTCGGAGCCGAGCACGAGGTTGTCGCGCGTCGTGCCCCACGAGGCCTGCTTCTGCACCTCGACGTCAGGCATGCCATACTTGGCGAAGATGCCTTTCTCCTTGGCAACGAACAGCGGGGTCGCGTCGGTCAGCGCGATGAAGCCGAGCTTGGCGCCTTTGACCTCGGGGCCTGCATCTTGGGCGAAGGCACCGGCGGGGAAATTCAGCTTGGCGGTGGCGAGAAGTGCGGCGGTGCTGCCGGTCGCCTTCAACAGTTGACGGCGGCTGAGGCCGCTCTCGGAGGGGCGGCGAATGCGCTTGGTCATAGGTCGTGTCGTCCTTTGCGTCGTTGCAGAAGCGGTGCTGTCTCTTATACACATGATGTGTATAAGAGACAGACACAAACTATTCAAGCTTTGTGCCAAGCGGAACGAGCCGAATCTGTCTTAAAACTCAAGGCATTAAAGCATGGGAACAGATTGTCGCAGGCCTCTGTTCCGCACGCGGAGTTTGCGGTCTGCACAGCTTTTGTGCGCCGCACATAAACTAGGCAGGCGCTGGAGAGGCCGTGCTCAGGCGTGCTCCGCGGCCTTCACCCCGAGCGGCTTGGGGGCCAAACCGCTACCCGGCTTGAGGCGGAATTCATAGGTCATCAGGTGCCAGGGCGCGGCCGCCTTGCCGCCGTCGGGCATCGCCGGATCAGCGCGTTTCTCGACCTTGGCGATCAGTTCGTCCTTGACCCCGAACACCACGTCGGAATCGAGATATTTGTCGCCGCCGATGAAGACGTGGGTGATCAGGGGCTCATAGCCCTTGGCGTTGACCAGGAAGTGCACGTGCGCGGGCCGCATCGGGTGGCGGTTGGTCTGCACGATCATCTCGCCCACCGGGCCGTCAGTCGGAATCGGATAGCTGCACGGCAGAATGGTGCGGAAGAAGAAGCGACCGTCGGAATCGGTGACGAAGCGCGCCCGCGCCGAGGCGCCGATCTCGTCGTAGTTCGGCTTCTGGGAATCGTAGAAACCATCGTCGTCGGCGTGCCAGACGTCGACGGGAACGTTCGCGAGGGGCTTGCCGTTCAGATCCGTGACGCGGCTCTGAACGAACATCTTCTCGCCGGTCACGTTATGAGGCGAGATGTCGGTGCCATGTGCGGTCACCTTGTGCTCACCGACATAGAAAGGACCGAGCACCGTCGTCTCGGTGGCGCCGTCGCGGTCGCGGTGGTTCACCGCGTCGACCAGCATGGAGACGCCGAGCACGTCGGATAGCAGAATGAACTCCTGGCGGGTATCGGTGCACTTCTGGCCGGTGCGGGTCAGGAAATCGATCGCATAGTCCCATTCCTCGAAGGTGAGACCGGTCTTGCTCACGTAATCGTGCAGCGACTTCACCAATTCCTGGAGCAGGAATTTTGCACGCGGATTGGGCGTGTTGTCGAAGCTATTGACGACGGCTTCCGTGAGCTCGGTCTCGTTGAATTGGGTCATTTCTCTTTCCCGCTGTCCGATTTTCTCGTTATTTGGCCTGACGGCGTTCCGCCGCGGAGCCTACACCAGTCGGGGAGGCCGCGTTAAGCGCGACCGGCTTGGAATAGGGTCCTCATTTCGGCTATCACGTCCTCACAAGAACACTCCGGAGGAACGTTTCCGATGCTCGCCCCCACCCCCGCCTCGCCCGAATCCGTCGGCATGTCCAAGGCCGCGCTCGACCGCGTCGATGCGCATCTGAGGAACCGGTATATCGATGCCGGCCGCTTCCCGGGAACGCAGCTCCTGATCTATCGCCGCGGCAAGATCGCCCACCGCTCGGTGCTTGGCTGTGCCGATGTCGAGCGCGAGGTGCCAGTCAAGGACGACACCATCTACCGCATCTATTCCATGACCAAGCCGCTCACCAGCGTCGCCTTCATGATGCTGGTCGAGGAAGGCCTCGTCGCGATCGACGAGCCCGTCGCCAAATACATTCCGGAATGGAAGGACCTCGGCGTCTTCGTTGCCGGCACGAACCCTGCGTTCCTGACCCGGCCGCCGTCACGGCCGATGCAGATCGTCGACCTCCTGAGGCACACCTCGGGGCTGACCTACGGTTTCCAGCAGCGCTCCAATGTCGATGCCGCCTATCGCGAGCAGAAGATCGGCGAGGTCGAGAAGGCCGGCACGCTGCAGACCATGATCGAGGGGCTGACCAAGATCCCGCTGGAGTTCTCGCCTGGCGATGCCTGGAACTACTCCGTCTCCACCGACGTGATCGGCTATCTCATCGGCAAGATCTCGGGCGTGCCCTTCGAGCAGTTCTTGAAGCAGCGCATCCTCGATCCGCTCGGCATGACCGACACCGATTTCCACGTGCCAGCCTCCAAGGCGCATCGCTTCGCGGCCTGCTATTCCGCTGACCCGCAAGGCGGCATGACCTTCCATGCCGGCCAACGCCGCCAGGGCCTGACGCTCCAGGACGACCCGATGACGAGCTCGTTCCTGTCGCCCCCAGACTTCATCTCCGGCGGCGGCGGATTGTGCTCAACAGTCGCCGACTACCTCACCTTCTGCCGCGCGCTGCTCAATGGCGGCGAACTCGGCGGTGTCAGGCTGATCGGGCCGAAGACGCTGGCGTTGATGACGACCAACCACATTCCGGGCGGACGCACACTGCCCGACGTGTCCCGCTCGCTGTTCTCTGAGGCGACCTACAATGGCATCGGCTTCGGCCTCGGCTTCGCCGTGACCATGCGGCCGGCAGAGACGCTGATCGCCGGCAGCCCTGGCGAGTACAATTGGGGTGGCGCGGCCACGACCTCGTTCTGGATCGACCCCGCCGAGGAGCTGATCACGATCTTCATGACGCAGGTGCTGCCGTCGAGCGCCTATCCGATCCGGCGCGAGCTGCGCAGCATGGTCTACGCGGCGATCACCGAGAGCAATCTGTAACCGCACCATTGGGCGGGCCTCGGCGCTTCAACGCGGAGGCCCGTTCGCTCCATCCTCGGCCTTGTCCTCCCAGTCCTCCCACGCCACGTCGTTGATCTCGAGATAACGAGACACCGCGACCCCGATGGTTGGGAAGAAGTATTTCTCGCCTAGCTGCGCGAACAAGCCAAATCGCTTCAGCTTGTCCTTGACAGGGTCCTTGAGCTCGGCAAAGCACAGCTCGATCCCCTGCGTGTGCAGCGCTTCATCGAGTTCGGCGACCATGTCGCAGGCTGTGACGTCTACGCTCGTGACCGGCTCTGCTGCAACGACCAGCCAGCGTACGGGCGTCGGCGATGTCGCTATGGCATGCAGAATGCGTTCCTTGAAGAATTCGGCGTTGGCAAAGAACAGAGGCGCATCCCATCGAAACAGGACAAGCCCGGGGATTCGGCGTGCATCCGGATATCTTGTGATGTCGTGATAGCCTTTGACGCCGTGGGCGCGCCCCAATACGGCAGAATGCGGGCGCCAACCGTCCCAGAGGAACTCGGCAATGGCGATCGCGATTGCCAGCCCTATTCCTGGAATTACCCCGAGCACTGCCACACCGACAAAGCAGACGATCGCCAACCAAAACTCCCACCGCTGAATGCGATAGATTCGTTTCAGATCGGCCACCTCGATCAAGCCGATCGCCGAGGTGATGACCACAGCGGCCAATGCCGCGCTCGGCAAATGCTGAAGGAGGTTTGGCGCCGCCAGCAACAGCACGACGATGGCAAGCGCGCCAACGACGCTGGTGAGCTGGGTGCGCGCACCGGCAGCTTCCGCAACGGGTGTGCGCGAACTGCTGCTGCTGATCGAGAACCCCTGAAAAAAGCCGGTCGCCAGATTGGCGACGCCGAGGCCCACCAACTCCTGGTTAGGGTCGACCGGCGTCCCCAATCGTGCCGCATAGGCCCGTGAAAGCACGCTGGTATCTGCAAATGATATCAGCGCTATTGCGCAACCTCCGACCAGCACAGGGACCATGTCACCGTAGCTGATCCAGGGAACGACGAAGCCCGGCAGCCCCTGAGGAAGGGGACCCAGGACCTTCACGTCATAAGGCGCTGCGAGACCCAGCGCGCCGACGACAACCGTCGCGCCAAGGACCGCTATCAGAATGCCCGGGAGCCGCTTGCTGTTCCTGAGAAGCAGGATCACGATCAACGTGCCGAGCCCGATCCCAAACGCGACCCAGTTTGTCCGCCCATCGTGAATTGCGCCGCCGATCGCCAACAGACTTCGCAGAGGTCCTTCGCTCTCAATCGAGAAGCCCATGAGCTTCGGCAGCTGGCTGATCAATACGGTCAACGCGATTCCGTTCATGTAACCGTAGCGTATCGGCTTGGAGAGAAGCTCGGTCACAAAGCCCAGGCGCGCGAGACCCGCCAGAATGCAGACCATCCCTGAAACGATCGCCATCATGCCCGCGAGCGTCGCGGCCCGCAGGGGATCACCACCGGACAACGGAGCGACAACGCCCAGGATAACCCCTGCCAGAGCGGAGTCCGGGCCAAGGACGAGAATGCGGCTTGGGCCAAACAACGCGTAGACCAGTAGCGGCACGATCGTTGCGTACAGACCATAGATGCCGGGCAACCCCGATGCCGCGGCGTAGGCGATTCCGACCGGGACCAGCATTGTCGCGAGGACAATTCCGGCGAAGATATCGTGCCGAAGCCACGCTGCCTCATATCGACGGAGTGTGTCGAGCCCCGGCAGCCAGTGGATCCAATGCTTCATTGGCGCTCGCTCCCAAACCCGGCCTGGGCTCGTTGGCCGCGATCAGCGAGGTTGGAATCCAGCGCAGGCTAATACGCCCTTGGCAGGCTGAACAGTGGCGCGGTGTCACGCGAGTGACGAAACAGAATGCGGTGCAAAATCCGACGCACCGGCATCCGCCGCTGCGCAATCACCGAGAGCAATCTGCAGAATTGCCTGGTCACGAGAAAAGGGCCTCGGCGAATTCTCGCCGTGGCCCTGACGTGTCGGCCTCAGTGCATGTGACCAATCAGATAAATACCGCCACCGATCACGAGAACAGCGGGCACGGCCCAGAGGATGAAGACTGGTGGCATCGTGACCTCCCTCAGTTCGACGTGCAGACCTTGACGGTCTTCATGCCAGTCTCGGCCTCGGTGCGCGACTTGTAGACAGTGCCGGCCGGACCGACGACGGTCATCGACGATTCCGTCGGTTTCTTGTCGACGACGGTGCATTTCTTCGTCTTGACGTCCTGGACGACGTAGAACCCGTCGGCCGCCAACGCCGGCGCGACGAAGGCAGCGATCATCACCGCCGCGGTTGCGATCCTCAGTTTCATTGTTCCTCTCCTCCAATTGCCGAACCTTTTGGTTTCGGCAATTCGACAACAGGAAAAACTGGCGGATCGTTCCTTTGCCAATGTTTCCCTAGGGATCATTTCGCAATGAACGAACCGTCGTGAACGTTCAGCAGCGCGAAGTTCAATCTCCGATCTGGACGCGGAATGCGGTGCAAAATCGCTCGACCAGGATTTCTCGACAGAATGGAAAACCCGTGGCGCAACGCGGACGCTGCCCGTATGCTCCTGCATGATCCGGCGGCGTCGCGCCGGAACCAGGGCGCCCGCGTTGTCAAAGTTCACACTGCCCGTACGGCTCGCGCTCCTCGTCATGGGGACGATGCTGCCCTTGATCGTCTTCGCCGTCGGCATCGTCTTCTACAATTACGCACAGGACCGCAGCGATGCGAACCGCCGCGTGCTGGAAACGGTGCGCAGCATACGCCTGGTGCTCGATGCCGAGGTGCAGCGGATGACCGGGGGCTTGCAGGTGCTCGCGCTCACCGACGCGCTGCGCAGCGGCGACTTCCAGGGCTTTCGCCGCATCGCCTCAGGCTTTCTCGACCAGTACGGCAAGGATGGCGTCGTGCTGGTCTCGGACCGCCAGGGACGGCTGTTGTTCTCCTCGGTCACAGAGGACACCGCGGACCTGCCACAGCGCAACAACACCGAAATCGTGGAGAAGGTCTTCGCAACCAGGTTGCCGCAATATTCCGACCTGTTCCGCGGCGCGATCAAGCAGCGCCAGGTCGTCACCGTGGAAGTCCCCGTGCTGCGCGACGGCGAGGTGATCTACGCTCTCACCTTCAGCCCGCCGCTCGACATCTTCCAGACGCTGGTCGAGAAGCAACGGCCCGACGAACACTGGACGGTGTCGCTGCTGGACAGCAAGGGCATCGTGTTCGCACGCGCGCCCAACCTGGGCGACACGTTCGGCAAGCGCGCCACGTCGTCGCTCTATGACGAGATGTTCCGCAAGGGCGAGGCGTCCTTGTCGGCGGTCTCGCTCGACAACGTTCCGCTCAGTGCTGCCTATACGCGGTCGCGGCTGACAGGCTGGACGGTTGCTGCCGGCGTCGCCGAAAGCTCGCTGGTCGCGCCGCTCTGGCGCAACATCGCGATCACGAGCCTGATCGGCGGCGTGCTGCTCCTGACCGGGCTTGGCTTTGCCCTGCGGATGGCCGCCACCATCGCGCGCGGCGAAATGCTGCATAATTTGCTCATTGAAGAGCTCAACCATCGCGTCAAGAATACCCTCGCCTTGATGCAGGCGATCGCGGTGCAGTCGTTCCGCAGCGCAAGCCGCGACGAGCGCACCAAGTTCGAGGGGCGCCTCGGCGCGCTTGCAGAAGCGCACAATCTCCTCAGCCAGGAGAAGTGGCAGGGCTCCGATCTGAAGGAGGTCGTTGCCCGCGCACTGGACCCGTTCTTGCTGAACAATCCGGACCGCATCCGGATGAACGGACCAGCGGTGCCGCTGTCGCCGCGCCTAGCCGTCGTGCTGTCGATGATCGTGCACGAGATGGCGACCAATGCCGCCAAGTACGGCGCGCTGTCCAACGAGACCGGAACGGTTGCGCTGGACTGGGAGGTCACCGCGGTTATGCCCAAGCCGCGGCTGCGGCTGATCTGGACCGAGCGCGGCGGTCCGCCTGTGTCGGCTCCCGTGCAACGCGGCTTCGGCTCCCGCCTGATCGAGCGCAGCGCACGCGATCAGCTCGGTGGCGAAGCGACGGTGGACTTCCTGCCGCGCGGCGTCGTCTACACGATTAGCTGCGCGCTGGACGGCCGCGGTAGCGACCGGTCCTAGCCGATGCTCTGGAGCACCGGAAAGGTCTCGAGCAGCCAGATGCTCATGTTGCTGATCGCTCCGGTGAGAAAGAAAATTCCGGTGATCACCATCAGCACGCCCATGGCACGCTCGACGTTGACGAGATGGCCCTTCAGGCGCGCGAACAGCGCCGAGAACTGCTCGATCAGGAGTGCTGCAATCAGGAAGGGAATGCCGAGCCCCGCGGAATAGACCGCTAGCAGGCCGGCTCCCTTGGTCACCGTCGCCTCCGCAGCGGCGATCGAGAGGATCGCAGCGAGGATCGGCCCGATGCACGGCGTCCAGCCGAAGGCGAAGGCAAGCCCCATGATATAGGCGCCCCACAGGCCGACCGGCTTGGGGATCGGCAGCCGCCCTTCCCGCATCAACAGGCTGATGCGCGTCAAACCGAGGAAGTGCAGGCCCATCACGATGATGACGACGCCGGCGAGGATCGAGAGCTCGGCCGACCAGGCGCGGATCACGCTGCCGATCAGGGAGGCGCTGGCGCCCAGCGCAATGAAGATGGTCGAGAAGCCAAGCACGAACAGCAGCGCCGACATCATGACCGCGCGCCTGGAGGCGGACGGCTGCTCGTTACTCTCGACGTGCTCGATCGTGGCGCCGGTCAGATAGATCAGATAGGGCGGAACCAGGGGCAGAACGCAGGGCGAGAGGAAGCTGACGAGGCCAGCAAGCAGCGCCGCCGTGATCGAAACATTTTGCATGATGCAGTCGGGGCCATCTCAAGGCCCGCACCGCGCGCAAGGGGAAGCGCGCCGGAATTTGGGCCTAACAGCCCTTGGTGTAACCGATGCAGGGCAATGCGCAACAGAGGTGGGGGAAACCAAGGCTCCTCCCGATGCCGCCTGTGATCACAGATGCGGCATCGGGACACGCACAAATCTCGCGGATGCGAGAGATGGCGGCGCGGTTATTTCACCACGCGGAGCAGCGGACGCCGGGGCTGGTCCTGCGTCTGCTTGGAACGGGAGGCGGATTCGCTGGCAGCGCCCCGCAGCATTTCGTCGCACAACGCCCGAAGCTCGGTATTGTCGACGCCTTTGAGTTTCATCCGCAAATCGAGAATTGCGATCGAGAGCAAATCGACCGTCTCGCGGACCTGGTTCTCACCGAGAACCCGACGGCACTCCTGGAGCGTTTCGAGCACCGACTGCAATTGTTCATCTGAATGCGACACCGGAGTTCTTTCGTTAGTTCAACCTGTGAGAATGAATGGCAACGATCCCCGCGGCCCCTAGTTGCGGGCGAAGATAGCACGACGAATCCAAGCCTTCGAACACGATTTCAGCGCGTCCGGGCCCGAAAATCGCAGTTCCCTTGCAAGAAAAGCTATGCGTGACCGCCAGAGCACGGCGCGTCAGCATAATTGGATTTTTCGGCAATGTTGGTTCTGCGAGGGACAATCGAAAGACGGGCGCCAAGCCGGACTTGCGACCCATGCCCTCCGATTTCGGAGAGCCCGATATCCACGCAGTGTTCTCAAGGCTCGCAACTGAACGCACGCGACACCCCTCATCCGGACGATCGACTGCCCGATTCCCAGCCCCTGGCGCACTCCAATACCTCCCACGACACGGTAAGTATGGCGTTAAAAACTCGCCACCCCCGCAACCCGCCGTGGTTGTGGTTTGCCCAAGATTCTGCCAGTTTAGCCAGCTGAAAGGACTTGTATGCACCTCATGGCGGAAAGGGGCGTTCCTCTGGAAGAACGCCAGAAAGCACTCCTCGGCG
Organism: Bradyrhizobium sp. UFLA05-153; assembly: GCF_054185185.1. Lineage (NCBI taxonomy): Bacteria > Pseudomonadati > Pseudomonadota > Alphaproteobacteria > Hyphomicrobiales > Nitrobacteraceae > Bradyrhizobium > Bradyrhizobium sp. UFLA05-153. The sequence goes on along the minus strand of NZ_JBBIAM010000022.1, from coordinate 13,867 downwards.
GCCTCTCGGATTGGGATGCGGCCAGGATATTCCTTGAGGTCGTACGTTGCGGCAGCTTCCGCTCAGCGGCCGAGCGCCTTTCGCTCTCCATCAATGCCGTCCGTCGGAAGATCGACGATTTCGAGCGCCAGATCGGCGCCACCCTGTTCACCCGGGACGTGCACGGCACCCGTTTGACCGACGAAGGAGCGATGGTGGTCTCGGCCGTAGAGCGGATGGAGGCCGCGACCTTCGACGTGCTGCGCGCCAGCGACACGCTCGCCGGCACGTCCGGCGAGGTTCGGGTCGCGGTCACCGAGGGACTCGGCACCTTCTGGCTGGCGCCGCGGCTGGTCGAATTCCAGCAGAGCTATCCCAACATCCTCGTCGACCTGCACTGCGCGATGCGCTCGGCCGATGTCTCCCGGCACGAGGCCGACGTCGCCATCCATCTGTCGCGCCCCTCAGCGCTCGACATCAAGCTGGTGCGGCTCGGCCGCATGCACCTGATGTTCTGGGCGGCCGAAAGATACATTCAGAAACATGGCGCGCCGCGCACGGCTCACGAATTGATCAAGCACCGCCTGGTGCTGCAATTCGCCGACCAGATCGCGGCCAAGGAAACATTCGAGAGCTTCTTCCCGGGCGTTGCGGAGCGTGACCTTCTGGTCATGAAGACCAACGTCTCAAGCGCCAACTACTGGGCTGTCGCGAACGGTGCCGGAATCGGCGTATTCCCGAGCTATGCCATCGCGCTCGGCGGGAAGTTGATACCACTGGAGGTCGCGTTGAACCGACCGCTGGATATCTGGTTGTCCTACCATCCAGGTAGCGGCCGGATTCCAAGGGTGCGGCACATGATTGACTGGCTGATCGAAGCCTTCAATCCGGCTCGCTTCCCGTGGTTCAAGGATGAATTCGTGCATCCGCGCGAATTCAAGGAAGTGTACATGGGCGAACCCCTGACCCAACTCTTCGGGGGATTTTCAACCGAAGAACGGTGAGAAAAAGTATGAAAACAGCGGCGAAGAGAATGAAGCAGCGCAGTGCCGGCAAGCCGGACATTGAGCTTGGCAAACGGATCAGGTTGCGGCGCGTCGAGATGAAAATCTCGCAGGCTGAGCTTGGCGAGAAGCTGGGCGTCAGCTTCCAGCAGGTCCAGAAGTATGAAAAGGGCGTCAATCGTGTCGGCGCGGCCCGTCTGCAGCAGATCGCTTCGGCGCTCGACGTGCCCGTCACCTTCTTCTATGACGGCGACAACAAGGCGCGCGAAGTCGAGAGCCTTCTGTTCCTCGACAGCGCCTTCAGCCTCCGGCTGCTGCGCGCCTACAGCAAGATCAAGGACCAGACGGTGCAGCGTCAGCTCGTCTCGCTGATGGAATCGATCGCGGCGAACGAAAGCTGAGCGATCGACGGCTGGGCAGTCGGCCGTCCATCGGACTTGATGTTCAATCCGCCGCGTCGCGGGGGCGCGGCTGGATTGGACGGGACTTCGCCGCGCGCCGGACGCGCGGCTTTTGCTTTTTTGGGGCCTCCTTCTGAACGGGTCCCCTTGCTGCTTTTCGTCCGTTTCCGGCGCGTTTTTCACGAACCGATCCGAGCCGTCGAACGACCAAATCGAAGGGGGATGGGCCGGGACGCCTGCGTTTAATCGGACCATAATCCCCATGCCCTAGCCTGCCGCCGCCTCGCGAATCGCCGAAAGCCGCGCCCGCGGCACTATTGCAAGACCATCACGCGAGCGCCCGTCCGGGCCTCGACTTTCCAAGGGGAAGATCAGAGACATGTTGAAGCGCCAAGCGATGATCGTTGCGGTTGGCCTGTTCGCGAGCGCGTCGGCTCTTGCGCAAACCGAAACCACCGGCCAGGCCGGCCCCGCAAGGCCCGCTGCCGGAGCGCCGGCCGGCACGACGCCCGCGACGGCCAATCCGGCCCACACGGCGGCGCCGAAGGCCGCTACAACGCCTGCCTCGACCCCGGAGTCACGCTCAGCCGCCGCGCTTGCGCTGTCGCATGAGCCGACCTTCGATGAAGGTTCGGCCCAGCGGATCAAGGACGCCGCGCTGAGCTACTCCGACCTCGCCGTGCGCGGCGGCTGGCCGACGATTCCTGCAGACGCGAAGTTCGCGGCTGGCACGCAAGGACCCAACGACGAGCTGCTGCGCAAACGCCTCATCCTCTCCGGCGACCTCGCCGCCGACAAGGCAAGCGGCGCCTTCGACCAGGATCTGACTGAGGCCGTGAAGCGCTTCCAGGCGCGCCATGGTCTGGCATCGACCGGCACGATGACACCGCGCACGATCGCGGCCATGAACGTCTCGGTGCAAAAGCGCATCCGGCAGCTCGAGGCGTCGCTGGAGCGGCTCCAGAACACCAACTTCGGCTTCGGGCAACGCTATGTCGTGGTCAACATCCCCGCGGCCTTTGCCGAGGCAGTCGAGAACGACGTCGTGGTGCGGCGCTATCGTGTGATCGTCGGCAAGACCGAAAAGCCGTCGCCGACGCTGACGGCCGAGATCACCGGCGTCGTCCTCAATCCGACCTGGACCGTGCCCTCCTCGATCGCCAAGACCGAAATCTCCGCGCATATGCGGAAAGATCCGACCTATTTGTCGCGCATGCATATGGAGGTGCTCGACGGCCACGACAATCCGATCGATCCGCATTCGGTCGACTGGTCGGGCACGCACACGCCGAACTTCACCGTGCGCCAGCAGAACGGCACGTTCAACGCGCTCGGCGCGGTCAAGATCGACATGCCGAACTCCTATTCGGTCTACATGCACGACACCAACCAGCGCAATCTGTTCAGCGACGACTATCGCTTCGATTCCCACGGTTGCTCGCGCGTCGACAATGTCCGCGATCTCGCGGCCTGGCTGCTCAAGGACCAGCCGAAGTGGAACCGCGCCGCGATCGACGCCGAGATTGCCACCGGGCAACACCTGGAAGTCACAATGGCCAAGAAGGTGCCAGTGGCCTGGATCTATCTCACGGCATGGATGACCAAGGACCAGACCATCCAGTTCCGCAACGACGTCTATAACCAGGACGAGCAATTGCTGGAGGCGACCGCCGAGGAGGCTGCGTTCTTCGGCATTGCCGCCAACCACCCGCTGACCGCGCATATGGCGCAGTAGGCGCGGTATGGCCGCTCGAACCAAAATCTGAAAAACAACCCCATGCAAAGTAGCGGGGCGGCTGCCGATCGACTACGGATTTAGCGAAATGCGCTTGACACGTCGGGCAAGTCAGGGGCAATAGTCGATCATCGCGCAATCCACGAAAAGACAACCGTGGCCTGTCCAAGACTGGGCCCGCGACGGTTGACCTTGCCACAGCGCCTGCCGCACATTGCTCCCGCCAACGACAAGCGGGTGAGCGATGCCGGATACGTCCAACACGACTGACACGTCCTACGCCGACGGCAAGATCCTAAAATCGTCCACCGACGGCGTCGGCGTGATCATCTTCAACAATCCCGACAAGCGCAATGCGATGTCGCTCGAGATGTGGGAGGGATTTGGCGAGGCGCTGACGAGCTTGCGCGACGATGACGCGGTGCGCGTGGTGATCCTGCGCGGCGCCGGCGGCAAGGCTTTCGTGTCGGGCGCCGATATCAGCCAGTTCGAGAAGCAGCGCCACAACGCGGCAGCCTCCGAAGACTACGCGAAGCGCAGCGCCGCGCAGCGGGCGCTGCTCGCGGACTACCCCAAGCCGACGATCGCCTGCATCCAGGGCTTTTGCCTCGGCGGCGGCATGCAGGTCGCAATGCTCGCCGATATCCGCATCGCTGCAGCGAGCAGCCAGTTCGGAATCCCCGCGGCAAGGCTCGGCATCGCCTATGGCTATGACGGCCTGCGCCACCTGGTCTCGCTGGTCGGACCTTCCTGGGCGCGGCTGCTGATGTACACGGGCATGCGGATCGATGCGGCAGAAGCGCTGCGGATCGGGCTCGTAGAACGCGTGATCCCCGACGATGAGCTCTGGGGCGAGACCATGGCGATCGCCAAGACAATTTCCGAGAATGCACCGCTCGCAATCAAGGCCGCCAAGATCACCATTTCCCAGGTGCTGAAGGACGAGAGCCAGCGCGACATGGACGCAATCAAGGCCATCGGCACCGCCTGCATGGACAGCGAAGATTTTCGTGAGGGCCGGCAGGCCTTCATGGAAAAGCGCAAGCCGCAGTTCCGGGGGCGGTGACGACTGCCTCTCTGGTCGGAGCCGCCGCCCACCTGGAGCGAGTTGGACTCGCGCTCGCCTCCAACCTCCGTCATTGCCGATGTGGAGAGCATCGCGGTTTGGAACCGCCTACACGTCAGATGACGTGAACCGATATTCAGGAAGATTAAATTCCTCCCGGACCTGTGCGCACAGTGCAACCAACTAATCGCGCGAGGGTTCTCTCGGCACCAACGAGGGAGATTGTGATGAAACTCAGGTTTGCTGTGCTTGGCCTGGCGGCCATGGGCGGTGTTGCGCTCGCGTCGGGGCAGGCTCTTGCAGCAATGCCAAATGGCATTCCGCCGGCCGATCGTATCGCCAGCGGCCCGGCTGCCAATGTCGATCAGGTGCGCTGGGTCTGTAACCCCTGGGGCCGCTGCTTCTGGCGACCGAACTTTTATGGCGCCTACGGCTTTTATGGTCCGCGCCGCTTCGGACCTCGCCCGTGGGGCTGGGGTCACCGTCACTGGCGCCGCTGGTGATCGACAGAGGGGCCTAACGGGCCCCTTTTCCTTGTTGACCCCCGCCTGAGGCGACTGTCCTAGTTCATCTTCTTGCGGAGCCTTTCCGCGATCAGACGTTGCGATTCGGCGTATTCTTCCACGATCTTCCGCGCTTCGTCTGTGCGCTCTGTATTCTCTTGCTCGCTCGGCAGCTTCTTGTCGTCATCCATTGGCACTCCTCCTCGCCGCCGTAACGGCAGAGGAAGAAGATCGTTCCTATTGGGCGCGATAGGGATCAGGTCCCGCCGTCATGAACGTTCTCGATGTTGCTCCAGGAGCCGACGTAGGAAAACGGTCCGTTTGGCCCAACTCTTGAACCTAACCTCAGGCGATGCGGCGCGTGTGCGCCGGCAGCAACTCAGCGGCCTTTCCGAACCGTGCATTTGACTACGTCGCCGCGGGGCAGTGCTCTCCTGCCAATCGAGATGTGCTATGATCCAGTGAGAAGCCTGGATTACCCGTCGGCGTCCTGCCTCGTTATTGTCTGCAACCGGCATGCTCAACAATCCCATCATCGTGCAAAAATTCGGCGGCGTTTGTCTTGAAACACCGGCAAAGATCCGTGCGGTGGCAGGTAGTCTGGCAGATTTGCGCAGCCGTGGTTATCGCGTCGTGGCGATCGTTTCAGCGATGGGTAAGGCCACCGACGACCTGGTCAGGATGGCTTATCAGGTAAGCCCGCATCCCAACCGCCGTGAACTGGATATGTTGCTGACGACCGGCGAGCGCATCAGCATGTCCTTGATGAGCATGGCACTGTCCGACCTTGGTGTGCCGGCCATCAGCTTTACCGGCAGTCAGGCCGGAGTGATGACCGACGACTCCCATTCGTCCGCGCGCATTTTGGATGTGCGGCCCACTCGCGTGCTCGACGAACTCGGTCGCGGACGAATCGTGGTTTTGGCGGGCTTTCAGGGCGTGAATCCGGTGACAAGAGAAATCACCACATTGGGTCGCGGCGGCAGTGACACCACAGCGGTCGCCATGGCCGCGGCGCTGAAGGCCGAGTGCTGCGAAATCATCAAGGAGGTCGATGGAGTTTGCTCGGCCGATCCGCGCATCGTGCCGAATGCAGAGCCCTTGCGTCGGCTGGATTTCGCGTGTCTATCCGAAATGTGCTTTTGGGGCGCCAAAGTTTTGCATTTTCGTAGCGTGGAGCTGGCACAAAGCCAAAACGTGGTCTTGAGTCTGAAGAAATGGGGCGGCGCCGAATACAGCACGCAAGTGATCAAAGAGGTCATCGGAATGGAAACAGGAAAAGCCTTGGCGGTCAACTCGTTGGCGCGCATTGAACATGTAGAGATCGATTCGACGGATCTCAATCAGGGCTTTGAGAGATTCGCGCAGCATCTCAAAGAACACGACTTGTCCTGGCCACAACTCCTCGCCTCTGCTTTCGCCGCCGGAAAAACGCGCATTATGCTTTCTAGCGATTCGGAGTCTCTCGACACTCTGCTGCGCACGCTCGAGCGGAGCAACGACTTGCGTAAACATCGTGAGACCTTAAGCTCGGTGAGCCTCACTTGCTTCGGCGCCGTTTCTTCAGCCTTGCCATTTAAGGCGATTCAGATTCTGAAACAGCACGGAATCATCGTCGACAAATATGTTCTGTCCCCCCATTCGGTAAATTTGTTTGTTCCTGTGGAGAGCCGCGAGGCCGCAGTCAGAGCTTTGCATTCGCTGATCTAAACGAGCGTCCGCGATGCAGCTCCAGAGGTCGCCTTCTGGGCCCTGACCAAAGCAATGCTGAGGCGTCGGCTCCCGAGAGTAAATCGGAACCAGAATTGAGTGATCCCGGATGTCCGCGCGTGACCCCTTCGGCGACCTCCAGCGACATCGGCTAATAAGCCGCTGTCCGCGAACAAGCGGACATCACAGGACACAATTCTGGATACAAAAGCCTAGAGCGCGGCAAGCACCGCTTTCGCGATGTCTGCGGTGCCGTTGCTGCCGCCGAATTCCATCGGCTTGATGCCGCCGGCATAGACCTGATCCACCGCGCGTTCGATTTGCTCGCCGGCCTCCGCAGCGCTTTCCACGCCGTGCTTGTCGGCGAGCCAGTCGAGCATCATCGCGGCCGACAGGATCATGCCGGTGGGATTGGCCTTGCCCTGCCCCATGATGTCGGGCGCGGTGCCGTGGCAAGGCTGGAACACGGCATACTTGTCGCCGATGTCGGCCGACGGCGCCATTCCCATGCCGCCGATCAGGCCAGCGGTAAGGTCGGAGAGGATGTCGCCGAACATGTTCTCCATCACCATGACGTCGAAATCCCAGGGTCGCTTCACCAGCATCGCCGAGCAGGCATCGACATAGAGGCGATCCGCCTTCACTGCGGGGTGGTGCTTCGCCGCCTCGTCGAACATGTCGCGGAAGAAGGCAAAGGCCTTGAACACATTCGCCTTGTCGACACAGGTGAGCGCGCCCGGCTTACCCCGCGACTTGCGCCGTTCGGCCAGACGGAAGGAGAATTCGAACAGACGCTCTGACGTCTTGCGCGTAATGACCAGCGTCTCGCGTGCGTCCTCATGCGTGACGATGCCCTTTCCCATCGACGCAAACAGGCCCTCAGTGGACTCGCGGATCACGACGAGATCGATGCCGCGCGCGTCGGCACCGACGATCGGGCTCGGCACGCCCGGAATGAGGCGCGCCGGGCGCACGCCGGCATAGAGATCGAAGTGAAAGCGCAGCTCGACCTGAGGCATTATCTCGGTATTGTCGGGATAGCGCACCGACGGCAGGCCACAGGCCCCGAGCAGGATCGCATCGGCCGCCTCGCACAGCTTGATCGTCGAATCCGGCATCGACTTGCCGGTGGCGAGATAGTTGTTGGCGCCGGCCGGCGCCTCGGTGAAGCGGAAGCCGAGCCCTGCCTTCTCGCCGACCTTGCGCAGCACCTCCAGCGCCGGCGCCATGACTTCGGGACCAATGCCGTCACCGGCGAGCACGGCAATGTGGAACGCGTTGTTTGCAGACATGGGATTTCCTGAGCAAAGACCGGAGCCACACTGTCATTGCGAGCGAAGCGAAGCAATCCAGAAATGCATCCGCGGAGGCAGTCTGGATTGCTTCGCGGAGCCTGTCATCGGGCCGCCCTCGACGCGGCCCCGTTGGCTCGCAATGACGAAGGACGAGCGTTCACTACGGCGTCAGCACTGTGCGTCCAACCACCGCGCCCTGCTGCAATTGCACGAGCGCGTCGTTGGCCTTGTTGAGCGGCAATGGCGTCACCGGGATCGGCGGCACCTTCTTTGACCGAACAAGGTCGAGCAATTCCTGGGTCTCGCGCAAATTGCCGACATAGCTGCCCTGAATCGTCACCGCCTTGATCGGGATCAGCGGCAGCGCCCAGGTGGCGCCGCCACCGAACAGGCCGACGATGACGAGCTTGCCGCCCTTGGTCAGGCAGTCAAAGCCGAGCTGCGTTGTCGCCGCGTTGCCGACGAGATCGACCACCGCGCGGATCGGGCCGCCCGCCTTCCTGGCGAGTTGCTCCAGCGCATCCGGCGCCTTGGGATCGACGGTGGCGAGGGCGCCCGCCTTCTCGGCCGCCTCGCGCTTCTTGGCATCGATATCGACCATGATCGCGCCCTTGCCGCCCATGGCCTTGAGCAGCGACAGCGCCATCAGGCCGAGGCCGCCGGCGCCGAACATCACGATCGGCGAATCGAAATGCTGCTCGACCTTTTTCAGCGCGCTGTAGGTGGTGACGCCGGAGCAGGCGTAGGGCGCGGAGGTGGCAGGATCCAACCCCCTGAGATTGAGCAGATAGCGCGGATGCGGCACCAGCATGTGATCGGAATAGCCGCCGTCGCAATAGACGCCGAGCGAGCGCGGCGTCAGGCACATGTTCTCGTCGCCGGCCAGACACGTCGCGCATTTGCCGCACCCGATCCAGGGATAGACGAGACCAACGTCGCCCTTGTTCAGGTCGCCCTGGTCCGACGGTTTCACGTCGGGACCAAAGGCCAGGATCTCTCCGACCGTCTCATGGCCCATCGTCAGGGGCAGCGCGATGCCGCGGTCCTTCAACGAGAGCGGCTTGCGTCCATGGCCGAGATCATAGCCGCCTTCCCAGATGTGCAGGTCGCTATGGCAGACGCCGGCCGCCTTTACCTTGATCAGCACCTGCGTGCCCGAGGGCTGCGGTGTCGGCTCATCGAATTCCTTCAGCGGCGCTTTGAAATCCGCGACCTTGAAGCTCTTCATGGCGTCTCTCCCGCTCAATTCTTGTTTTCAAGCGCAACCTTGCCACGTCCTGCGGCGCAAAACAAACGGCGCTGTCCCGGGTTACGTCAGCGGATGATGGCAAGCCGCGAGCTGGCCCGGCGCGACTTCGCGCAGCTCTGGCATCTGCGCTGCGCATTGCTGATCCGCGCGTGGACAGCGGGTGCGAAAGCGGCAGCCGGACGGCGGCGCGATCGGCGAAGGGGGCTCGCCCGTGGCGACACTCTCGGCGGGCCGCACGTCGGGATGGGGGACCGGAATGGCCTCGAGCAGCAGCGCCGTGTAGGGATGCGCGGGCTTCGCGAACAATTGCTCTGATGGCCCGACCTCGCAGAGCCGTCCGAGATACATCACTGCGACGCGGTCGCTGACGGCTTTGACCACCGCCAGATCATGCGCGATGAACAGCAGCGTGAGGCCGAACCGCGCCTTCATCTCCTCCAGCAGATTGAGGATCTGCGCGCGGATCGACACGTCGAGCGCCGAGACCGGCTCGTCGCAGACGATGAATTCGGGATTGAGCACCAGCGACCGCGCGATCGAGATGCGCTGGCACTGGCCACCGGAGAACTCATGCGGCAAGCGGCCGACCACGAGATCGGGATCGAGGCCGACCGCGCTCAGGACCTCGTGGACGAGCTGCTTGCGCTTCTCCGCATCCTTGATGCCGGCGATGATCAGGGGCTCTGCGACGATGTCGCCGATGCGCCGGCGCGGATTGAGCGAGGCGATCGGATCCTGGAAGATGAGCTGGACGCGGCGCCGCATTTTGCGCAGCGGCTCGCCCTGCATGGCCGTCAGGTCCTCGCCGTCGAACAGCACACGACCGGACGTTGCGCGGCGCAGTTGCAGCACCGCGCGCCCGAGCGTCGACTTTCCGCAGCCGGACTCGCCGACCAGCCCCAGCGTCTCGCCGCGCGCGACGTCCAGGCTGACGCCAGAGACCGCGTGCACAATCTTGTTGCCGAGGCCATATTCAACGACCAGATTGTCCACCTTCAACAGCGGCTCGTCGGACTTCGCGCGGGCGGCGACCTGCATCATGCGTCAAGACCTTCGGCCATCTGGATCGGATGGAAGCAGGCGTAGAGGTGCCCGGGCACTTCAGCGCCTGTCAGTTCCGGCTTCGCCTGATGGCAGCGGCCGGCGGCATAGCGGCAGCGGGGCGCGAAGGAGCAGCCTTGCAGGGGTCGGGTCGGATCGGGCGGGCGGCCCGAGATCGCCGGAAGCGGCGTATGCGGCGCGGTCTCGAGCTTCGGGATCGCGGCCAGCAGCGCCTCGGTATAGGGCATGTGCATCCGCTTGAAGAGCGCTGGCGTCGGCGCGCGCTCGACCACCCTGCCCGCATACATCACCGCGACCTCGTCGGCGCGGCCGGCGACGACACCGAGATCATGGGTGATCAGGATCATCGCCATGTGGCGACGGCGCTGCTCGCGCGCCAGGAGATCGAGGATCTGCGCCTGGATGGTCACGTCCAGCGCCGTGGTCGGCTCGTCCGCGATCAGGAGTTTTGGCTCGCAGGACAGCGCGATGGCAATCGCGATGCGCTGGCGCATGCCGCCGGAGCATTGATACGGATACTGCGCAAGGCGCTGCTCCGGCGCGGGGATGCCGACGGCCGCGAGCAGCTCGATGCTGCGCTTTCGCGCGGCCGGCGCGTCGAGCTCGAGGTGCTCCTGGATCGTCTCCATCAATTGCGTGCCGATGGTCAGCACAGGGTTGAGGGAGGTCATCGGATCCTGGAACACGACAGCCAGGTCGCGCCCACGTAGCCGCCGCAGGCTCTCCGCATCAAGCCGCACCAGATCCTGGCCGTCGAACATGACGCGTCCGGTAAGCTTCGCCTTCTTCGGCAGAAGCTGAAGGATGGCGCGCGACAGCATGGTCTTGCCGCAGCCGGACTCGCCAACGATGCCGAGCGTGCGGCCCGCCTCCAGCGCAAGATCGACATGGTCCACCGCACGCAGATTGCCGCGCGGTGTCGGCAGCTCGACCGCGACGTCCTCGATCGACAGCAACGGTGCGCTCATAGCGCCCCCTGACGCGGGTCGGTGAGCGCCCGCAAAGTGTCGCCGATCAGGTTGAAGGCCAGCACGGTGAGGAACAGCGCGGTTGCCGGTAGGAAGGCAAGCCGCGGCGCGATATCGAGGCTTTCGCGCCCCTCCCCGATCATGCTGCCCCAACTCGCCATCGGCGGCGGCACGCCCAATCCGAGGAACGACAGCGCACCCTCGACCACGATGGTCACGGCGACGGCGAGCAGGAAGAACGCGAGCAGCGGCAGAATGACGTTCGGCAACAGCTCGCGCAGCAGGATGCGTGCATGCGTGGCGCCGAGCGCCTCGGCCGCGATCACGAATTCGCGCCGCGCCAGCGTCAGCGTGGACGCACGCGCCACCCGCATGAAGGCAGGGATTCCGAGCACGCCCAGGATGAAGGTGAGATTGGGGATCGACTGGCCGAGATAGGCAGTTACAGCGAGCGCGAAGACCAGCGGCGGAAACGCGAGCAGCACGTCCATGCTGCCGACCACCAGCGTCTCGAAGCGGCCGCGGAGGTAACCGGCGAGCAGGCCGAGCCCGCCGCCGACGGCGAGGCCGATCATCGGCGCAAACAGCCCGACCGTCAGCGATACGCGCGCGCCGAAGACCAGGCGCGCGAGCTCGTCGCGGCCGAGGCCATCGGTACCGAGCCAGTGCTCGGCCGAGAACGCGGCTCTGCGCTCCAGCATGTCCATGTCGGTCGGGCTTTGCAGCGGCAGCAGCGGCGCCAGAATCGCGAGCGCAAATACCACGGCGAGCCAGGTGATCGCCATCCAGAACAACAGGCCGAGCCGGCGCCTACGGCGCACCGGCTCCGGCGCCGCCTCTTCCTGAAGCGAGAGCTCAAGCGTGGCCATGGCGGATCCTGGGATCGAGGACGGCATAGAGCATGTCGACGATGAAGTTCACGATGACGAAACCGGACGCGACCAGCAGCACCACGCCCTGGAGGATGATGAGATCGCGGGTATAGATCGCGCCGACCAGGAGCCGGCCGAGGCCCGGCAGCGCAAAGATCGATTCCACGATCAGCGTGCCGCCGATCAGGCGGCCGATATTGATGCCGGTCACGGTCACCAGCGTCAGCGACGAGGGTTTCAGCGCATGCACGAACAGGATGCGCGAGGGCTTCAGGCCTTTGGCCTTGGCTAGCGCGATGTAGTCCTCCTGCAAGGTGGCGATCATGTCGGAGCGCAGCACGCGCATGATGCCCGGCCATTCCGCGAGCGCCAGCGTCAGCGCCGGCAGGACGAAGAAGCGCAGATTGGCGACCGGGTCCTCGGTGAAGGGCACGTAGCCAGTCGCCGGCAGCCAGTGCAGCTCCACCGCGAACAGGTAGATCAGGAGGATCGCCGACAGGAACGACGGCACCGACAGCATAGCGAACGCGCCGCCGGTCATGAAGCGGTCGAACGGGCCGCCGGCGCGCGCGGCGCAGGCGATCGCGAGCGGCAAACCGATCAACAGTCCCAGAAATTCGGCGAGCAGCATCAGCTCGATCGACACCGGCACCCGCTCGGCGACCGCCTGCAACACCGTCTGCCCGGTGCGGAAGGAGCGGCCGAGATCGCCCTGGAGTACGTGGCCGAGCCAGCTCAGGTATCGCCACCAGAGTGGCTGATCGAGCCCCATGTCGTGGCGGAGTGCTGCGACCTTCTCCGGCGTCGCCTGGTCACCGAGGATGACGTAGGCGAGATCGCCAGGCAGAAGCGAGGCGATCAGGAAGGTGAGCAGCGAGACGGCAGCCAGCACCGGCAGGAGATGAACGAGGCGCCGAATGACGAAGGCGAGCATTTGCGCTCAGTCCAGCCAGGTGTCCGAAACGTCGATCACGCCGTTATAGATTTTCGGAAAGCCTTTCAGCTTCGCGCTTGAGAGCGCGTAGTAGGTGTTCTGGAAGGTCCAGAACCAGATCGCCTCCTTGTTGATCAGGCGGCTGATCGCGCAATAGTCCTCGATACGCTTGTCGGTGTCGGGGGTGACGCGCGAATGGTCGAGCAACCGGTCGAGCTCCGGATCGGCAAAGCTGGCGAGCGCGAGCGGGCTGCCGCTGCGGAAGTTCGCATACATCTGCGGATCGGGATCGGCGAGGTCGACGATGCGCCACGGCGTCATCTGGAACTGGCGCATGAAGGCGCGCGGCGGGATCGTGGCCTGGTCGACCTGCTCGATCTCCATGTTGGCGCCGATCCGCTTCCAGAACTGCTGGAGCACCTGCCCGATCATGCGGCCGCGCGGCGTCGCCGTGACCAGCACCTTGAAGTCGACGGGCTTGCCGTAGTCCTTGAGCAGCGCCTTGGCCTTCTCGACGTCGAACGGCAGCGCACCGTCGTCCTTGCACTTGACCCAGGAGCCGTCGCCATAGGGGTTGGTCGCGGGCCGGCTCAGGCCGTTGCTGATCGCCAGCGACATCTTCGGCCGGTCGATCGCCATCACCAGCGCCTGCCGCACGCGGACGTCGTCGAAGGGAGCGACCTTGGTGTTGAAGGCGTAGACCTGCGCGCCAGAACCCTTGTAGGTGTGCACGGTCAGCTTGGGGTCCTTCTGCGCCTTCATGATGTTGTCGGCGTCGTTCTCGTCGTCCCAGATGATGTCGGCTTCGCCCGATTGCAGCGAGGCGAACCGCGACTGCGCATCCGGCAGCGGCTTCAGGATAATGCGATCGAGATAGGGATGGCCCTTGTTCCAGTAGTCCGGGTTCTTCTCCAGCACCATGCGGTCGCCCGCGGTCCATGATTTCAGGATGTAGGGACCGGTGCCGACAGGATTGCGGTTGTAGTCGTCGCCCTTGGTCCTCCAAGCGGTCGGCGAATGCACGGCATTGTTCTGACTCTGGATACTGATGACCGCCGGCAGATTCACGGAAGGATCGGTGAGGTTATA
>NZ_JBBIAM010000229.1:0-6849 GCF_054185185.1 Bradyrhizobium sp. UFLA05-153 | reverse complement strand
ACCCCGAGCATCCTCAACAAGGATTACACCATCACCGCGGAGATTACCGTCCCCCAGGGCGGCGCGGAAGGAATGATTGCCACTTTCGGCGGTCGCTTCGGCGGATATGCTCTCTACCTGCTCAAAGGCAAGCCAGTCTTCGTTTACAACTTGCTCAATCTAGAGCGGTATCGCTGGGAGGGCGGCGTGGGAGGCCGCGATGTGTTTGGCGATGCGCTCAAGCCCGGCAAGCACACGATCGTGTTTGACTTCAAGTATGACGGCCCCGGCCCGGGCAAGGGTGGCACCGGTGTGTTGACGGTGGATGGCAAGCAGTTAGCCAAGAAGACGATCCCGCACACGATCCCCTTCCTTATGGCGATCGACGAAACCTTTGACATCGGGAGCGATACCCGCACGGCGGTGGACGACAGCTACAAGCTGCCGTTCCGCTTCACCGGCAAGATCGACAAGCTGACCTACAAGCTTGGCGCGACGCAAATGACGAGTGACGAACAAAAGCTCATGCGGCATGCTCTCGAAAGAGCAAGGGACTAGGTACCGCAATCCCGGACAGCATTTACGGGCGCTGAGTAGGCGCCCGTGCCGGACATATTGCGATAGTCCGGATGTGGCACGTTTGAGACATGCCGACTGCATCGAGCAATGTCCGAGTTCGAGAGCAAAGCGGCTTTAGTATTGCGGTTGTACGCGCTGCAATTAAGGCATGCAGCGATGTCCATCGGCCGGCGCGTCAGGAGTGACGAGCATGATGTCCATAAAATTGCCGCTCTGGCTTCGCTTTTTCCTGCTTATCGGAGTCGCTGTTTTTGCCGCAGGCGCAGGTCTCCTTGGCTATCGGTACTACACCCGCCCGGTAACACTTACCGTGGCGGTCGGCTCGATTGACGGCGAGGCAGCCCAGGCAATGTCAGCCATGGCAAGCGAACTCGTTTCAACGAACGCGCCGGTCCGGCTCAAGGTTATCGACAGCGGCACCGCGCTTGAGGCGGCTAACGCCTTCTCCGCGGGCAAGGTCGACCTGGCCGTGGTTCGCGGCGATGTCGGCGACTTGTCGCAGGCGCAGGCCGTCGTCGTCGTCAGCCATATGGTCGTACTGATCATCGTGCCGCCGGGATCGTCGATCGACGAAATGGCCAACCTGAAGGGACACACGGTCGGCGTGGTCGGCGGAGTAGCGAACGCTAAAGTTGTCGATGTGTTGACCAAGGAATATGATCTGGCGAGCGCAAAAGTTGTGTTCAAGAACCTTGCTGTGACGGATGTCCGGCAAGCCATTCAGTCAAAACAGGTCAGTGCCCTGCTTGTCACGATCCCGCTCGCCGAAAAATATCTCTCGCTCGTTCGCGGATTTTTTCAGCTCGACCATAAAAAGGTTCCGGTACTGATCCCGATCGAGTCCGCGGGGGCAATCGCAGAGAATGAACGCGCCTTTGAAAGCTTCGACGTCCCGAAGGGCACGCTGCGGGGATCGCCGCCGGTCCCGGAAGATGACCTGACGACCTTGAGGACCTCACTATACCTGGTTGCGCAAAAGAAGCTCGGCACTGATCTGGTAACCAGCCTCACGGAGGCGATCATGAGCGCGCGCAGGAACCTTCTGCGCGAGCAGCCGATTTTCGCGCAGATCACCGCGCCCAGCACCGACCAGGATGCCTACCTTCCGCTGCACCCTGGCGCGGCAGCCGTCTACAACAGCACCACGCAGAGCTTCATGGATGAATACGGCAACTGGATCTATTTGACGCCGATGGTGCTGGGCGGTGCTGCCACCATGCTTGCGACGGCGTGGAAATTCCTGGGCGTCGGCAACCGCGCAACCGAAGGCCCGCTCGATTCTCTCTACGCCCTGGCGCGCCGGATTCGGAAAGTCGACACAGAGGCTGAACTTTCGGATATCGAAGAAGAAATCGACGGCATTCTAAAGGCGGAGCGCGCTAAATCCGCTGCTGGAGACGAGAGCGCGGTGGATGATGCCACATTGAACGTGGCAGCCCACCGGCTGGAGAACTTGATTCACGACCGACGCACATTGATCGCGAAGGGACACGCAGTTGCCTCCGCCGCCTAGGCGACACACCGCCAAGTCGCGACACAGGTGAATCATGAATGCAATCGCGGTATCGTGCATCACGTTTGTATGCATCTCAGGCGGCGCCTTGCTCGGTATGTTCCTTCCTGGGCATCACCTGAGCACGGATGACAAGGATGTCGTCAGGCTGGGCACGGGCCTGATCGGGACGATAGCCGCGCTTGTCCTCGGCCTGCTGATCGCCTCGGCGAAGGGTTCCTACGACACGCAGAGCACTCAAGTCACGCAGATGACGAGTAATGTTGTCCTGCTCGACAATCTGCTGGCGCAGTACGGACCGGAGACGAACGACGTACGCAATCTGTTACGGCGCGGCATCATTGTTTTAGCCGATCGAATGTGGCGCGAGAACAGTTCCGAGATTGCCAAGGCGAACCCCTTCGAGGCGAGCGCCGCAAGCGACGCATTCTTTGCGAAGCTTCCGCAGCTTTCGCCGCAGAACGATTCCCAGCGGTCCCTGCAAGCCCGGGCCATACAGATCGCCACCGACATTGCGCAGACCCGCCTGCTGCTGTTCGCACAGACGAACAACTCAATCCCTATGCCGTTCCTGGTGGTGCTGATTTTCTGGCTCACCATCATCTTTGGAAGCTTCGGCCTGTTTGCCAAACCCAACGCAACCGTTTTCGGCTCGCTGTTCGTTTTTGCACTGTCGGCCGCCGGGGCGATCTACCTAGTCCTGGAGCTGGGCCAGCCATTTGCGGGTTTGATGCAAATTTCCAGCGCGCCACTGCGCAACGCCCTCACGCCGCTCAGTCCCTAAGCCCTTCGCATGATCGGGGTTGCCGGCCAGAGCAAGCCCCGACTGCCATCTCGGTCGTCGCGACCCGCTGCAGCTTTTCGAATTGATCAAGATGCGCGTCGTGCTGAGATGTCCGAATCTGGCCCTTCGCGTCATTTGCTGCGTCTACTCAAAAGCGGTTGCTATCGGGACCGAAGCGGACATCGATTGGTAGCGAGTGACCTTGCCCCCTGGACTTAATCCAGATTGAAGTTCGCTCTGGCCCATATGAGCATGAAGCGCAGCCGCTTTACGGAAGAGCAGATCATCGGGATTTTGAAGGAGCACGAGGCTGGCGTGTCGGTTGCCGATTTGTGCCGGAAGCACGGCGTCAGCGATGCCAGCATCTACAAATGGAAAGCCAAGTTTGGCGGGATGGAGGTCTCGGAGGCCAAGTGGCTGAGGACGCTGGAGGACGAGAACACGCGGCTGAAGCGGCTATTGGCCGACGCCATGCTGGACAATGCGGCGTTGAAGGACCTCCTGGGAACGAAGTGGTGACGCCCGCAGGGAAGCGGAAAGCTGTCGCCCATCTCATGGAGGCCCAGGGGATGAGCGAACGGCGGGCGTGTAAAGCCATCGGCTGTTGCCGCATGACCATCAGATATCGGACGACCCGGGCGGATGACGCTGCCCTACGCCAACGCATGAGAGCGATCGCCGAGGTGCGCCGTCGCTTCGGCTATCGGCGCCTGCATGTTCTGCTCAAGCGGGAGGGCTATCTGGTCAACCACAAGAAGCTGTTCCGGCTCTATCGGGAAGAGAGGCTCGTGGTCCGTCGCCGTGGTGGCCGCAAGCGGGCGCTCGGGACCAGGGCGCCGATGGTGGTGCCGATAGCGCCGAATGACCGCTGGTCGCTCGACTTCGTCTCGGATCAGCTTACCGATGGCCGCCGCTTCCGCATCCTGACCGTGGTCGACGAGTGCACGCGCGAGTGTCTGGCGTTGGTGGCCGACACCTCGCTGTCTGGCTCCCGGGTGGCTCGGGAACTGGACCGGCTGATCATCGAGCGCGGCAAGCCCAAAATGGTGGTCAGCGACAACGGCACCGAATTGACCAGCAACGCCATCCTGACATGGGCCGATCAGAGCCGCGTCGCCTGGCATTACATCGCGCCCGGCAAGCCGACGCAAAATGCCTTCATCGAAAGCTTCAATGGCCGTCTCCGAGACGAATTGTTGAACGAGACGCTGTTCACTTCGCTGGCCCAGGCCAAGGTCCAACTCGGACATTGGCGGGCCGACTACAACGATACGCGACCCCACTCGCAACTCGGATGGAAAACACCATCCGAGTTCGCCTTCACCTGCAACCCGCGACGGGATCTGGCGCTGCGCTATGCCGATGGCTCCGCACCAGCTCCCGTCGCTACCATCGCCCCGGGTAAATCCACCAGCCAGAGCGAACTCAGGACTGGATAAAACCTGGGGGCAAGGTCACGAGCACTGCCCGGCTCAGTCGCGAATGACCAAGGTGGACATCGTCACGTCGCTGCCGGGTTCAAGACAGGTTCTCGAATTGCCAATCTGTTCCTGTGCACGGGTGGGTGGTGTCCGTATTTGACCCGAGGTGTCCTGGTTCGGAGGTATTAGTGTCCCAATTTGTTTTGTATGCACTTCTGAACAGAAATTTTTCCCGGAATATGCCTTTATATCTCATCACCGCCCCGTCCGTGGCTTCTATCGGTGACTGAGAACGCCGGTTGCGCTCCCGCCTTACTCGAACAAAGGGAGCGCGCCATGACAAGTCGGCGTTGTTTCAAGCAATCCATCTCATTCCAAGATCGCCTTGCTGCGTTCGCCCGGGACGCCCGGGACGAAGCAGCCAAGCTTCCACCAGGTATCGAGCGCGACGACATGCTGCGCAGAGCCCGGCAGGCCGACACCGCTGCACATCTGGACGAATGGGCTAACTCGCCCGGCTTGCAGCCACCGAAGTAGACGCGCCCATGAAGGATATGCAGGCGCACCTAGAAAAGCTGCGCACTCAGATCGCTGAATGCGAAATGATCCGCGATTTGGCAACCGACCAGAAGAAGAGAGAGCTGTTCGCGAGACTTGCCGAGCATTTCAGGGTTTTGGCGAACGAGATCGAAAAGACGATAGGGGTCACAATCCCGCGCCCGCTATTGGAGCCTTCCTCCAAAGAGAAAGACTAAGGCACATCAGCCGTGCAGGTTCAATTCAACGGACCTTTGCCGCACTATCTTGACGGATAGTTGCTGCCCGTTCCGTGTTCTCGGGCGAGCGCGAGGGTTCGGCCTTAGCCGTGTCCGATGTAATCCATTCTTCCACCATCCACTACTAACAACTGGGCCGTTACCCAACCCGCCTCCGGAGCGGCAAGGAAAGTCACAGCGTTAGCGATATCCGCGGGCTGTCCGATGCGCCCCACTATTGTCCGCTCGGCAAGACTCTTCTCGATCGCCTTCCACTCGTCGGCGCTGCGCATTCCCTGCGTCATATCCGTGCGGACGAATCCTGGCGCCACCGCGTTTACGGTGATCCCGTCAGCGCCCAGCTCCATCGCGAAGCGACGCGTCAATATCGCGGTCTCCGCTTTTGTCGCGGCGTAGAACGCATTGCCGGGCAGCGCCGTTCCGATCGCGGCTATAGAGGCCACATTGACAATCCGGCCATAGCGGCGGGCGCGCATGCCCGCCATAGCAGCGCGGGTCGCGTGAATAGTGCCGTCCGCGTTGACGCGACGCATGCGATCGAACTGTTCGTAATCGAATGTGTCGAGCGTTGCCTGATGGAACACTCCGGCGTTGTTGACTAGTATGGTCACCGGGCCAAGCTGCGCCTCGGCCCGCTCGATCATCATCTGGACGGCGCGAAAGTCCGCTACGTCCGCACACGCCGTTGTAGCGCGCCCGCCTTCGCCCTTAATTTCGGACGCGACTTGCTCGGCCGCGTCCGCGCGCGCCGCGTAGTTGACGCACACGGCGGCACCCCGCTTGGCCAGGAGAAGCGCGATCGCCCGGCCAATGCCGCGCGCGCCACCGGTCACGACCGCCACCTGGTTGCTCCATGTCATTGCTGTTCTCCCGCTCGCGATACCCCACAGCTTCTTCGAAATATCGACCGCAACTAATGCCGCAGCAAGTTGTTTCGCGACATTTCTACGTTCGGGAACGCATCAGGAGAACGTTGGCCCGCACCCCTTCTTTCTAGCTACGCTGAAGGTCGAGAATTTGCCGCTGCGTGTGGATCACTCGGGGCTGCCAATCAAACGCAAAGCTGATGATCGAGGGCCTTTGGAAACCAGGGTTGCCCCAATGAGCCCGTAACTTGTTCCGGACGAGTGATCGAATACGAGACGCAATTTGCTGCGCTGCATGAGTCTGGAAGTGACGTCGCGCAAGAAGCCAAAATGTTGGCGCGCGATCACAAGAACACCGCAGCGTAAGTGTACAAGTAGTAGTCTTGGGACCACCCCAGTCGGAAAAATTCGACAATCCCGTAAACTATTGCAGCAAGAATAGGTACTTCGATTCTGGCAGCCATGATGTCGCCCTTCGTCCCCTTCAGCTCTGGAGGAACAGAAAAGGAATCCATTTCAGTTCCCCTTCATTTCTCTATTTGGATGCCAATGAAGGAGCATCAGCACTCGCTCGATGAACGTCAATCTCAGTGTAATTCGAATCATCAGCGGCGCTGCGTCGCAATGTCCGCTTTGGGGTCCGGCGTTTCACGCAGCCAGGGTAGATTCGGTTATTCGGCGATGTTGGCTCGATGTCCGGTTTGCCCGAGAGCGGAAGCGGCTGAACGATTTATGAGGTACGCGCGCCCTACGCCAGCGCACCATGAGCCGGTACATAGCCGGATGAGTCCGGTTGCGGCCCGCAGCGCTCGCCCCCAGGCAACGGCCGAGACGAAAGGACGCGTCAGAATCAAAGCGACAGGAACGAGCATTGATCCAAATCAAAGATGAGGTTGCTAGGCTTGAAATGGGATTTCGAATGCGCTGGCGT
>NZ_JBBIAM010000228.1:0-7002 GCF_054185185.1 Bradyrhizobium sp. UFLA05-153 | reverse complement strand
GTCGCCTCGCATATGCGGGGCGGAAAAAAAAGAATCAACGGGCCTCCGCCTCAGCCAACCATGCCCGCCGTACGTCACGCCATCGTCGATCTCATCCTGCGGCCGCCGGCTCCGTGGTGTCCGTACTGCCGAAAACAAATCCTTGAAGAGGCCCCGCACAAACAGTTTCTGCCAAAGTAGTGCTAGCTAGAGACTCAGCGCGAAGCGCACGCGGGGTATCGCCGATAGCCCGCATTCGCCGCAACGATTACATAGAAGCAACTTGCAGCAGCCTGATTATCCAGTAAACCGCCCGCTCCTCTCACAACTAGGAAATATCATGGCAAAGGCCAAGAAGACTACCACGCGGCGCGAGTACACCCGCGACGACGTGAAGGCGCTCAAGGCGCACTCGAAGGCGAGGACGCCGATCGCCAAGATCTCGAAGCAGATGAAGCGTTCGATCCCGGCACTGCGCGCCAAGGCGCACCAGCTCCGCATCGGCCTCGGCCACCAGCGGTAAGATCAGCGCGAAGCGCTCGCTACTCTCGGCGTTCAGCGCTGACACGCCGCCGGCGCAGCTCGGCGCGGCGGCGCCACTTCAGCCAGGTGATGACCCGGCGCGGCCGGCCGCGGCTCGTCTCGATCAGGCGCAGCATCTCCGACCGCAGCATCAGCTGCCGACGCAGTTCAACGATCGACGGGATATCCATAGGCCCTAGCCTACCCTCTGGCCCGACTATCTGCTGCCGTGGGTTGCAGGGGGTCAATAACATGCGTTTAGCAATCATCGCCACAGTCTGCTTTGCCGGTGCGCCGCTCGTTTCAGTCCAGGCTCTTGCCGGCGGGACCGGCGTCATCGTCTCGGCGTCGGCCAGCGATCGTGCGGCCAATTCGTCGCCGCGGTCGGCCAGTCGCCGGTCGGTGCGGTGATGCAGCATCCAGCGGCGGATGGCAGCAAGTTTTACGGCGAGCTGATCCGCTACCACGAATGGATGATGGGCTTCGTGAGCGGCTACAACTCTGCGTATGAGGGGAATACCGACGACCAGATCAGGGTCGACCTGAACGCGCTGGATTTGTGGCTCCGGAAGTGGTGCAACGACAACCCGACCATGGCCGTATCTGAGGGGCACCGACATTCCGCGCCCAGATGGCCGGTAAGAGGTAAGGATCAGCGCGAAGCGCTCGCTACCCCACCACGGCCGGCGGGAGACGAGCGCGCCGCCGGGTTGGATCATCCGATGATGCCTCGCGGGTCGATACCTCGATTCGCGGCGACGTAGTCGATCTCGCCGCGCGTAGTGCCGATGTCCATTAGCTCCCGGTCACTTAGATCGCACAAGGTGGCTCGTAATCTCTGGCGGCTGTGCCGCTCCTGTAGCGCACTCCAACATCTGTTGAAGAAGCTGGATTCGCGTCGCGTCGATGGGGCGGTCTGTCCCAACCCTGTCGCACCATAGGTCGTGCTCATCGCGGCAGCTCCCTGGGTGTGATTTCTACTCAGATGATGCCAACGCACGGGAGGGCACGCTTCACATTCGGCTTACATTCTCCTCACTGGCAGCTTATTCTTTACGTCCTGAGAGGTGCTAGGGCTCGGCATGATCAGAGCCTGAAGGATTGGCAGCTTGCGCTATCACTTCGAAGAGTTCGCACTCGACACTGACCGGCGCGAACTGCATCGCGGGACGGAAATGGTCTCCATTGCTCCACAGGTATTCGACCTGCTCGATTACCTGATCCGCAACAGGGAACGCGTTGTTAGTAAAGAGGATCTAATCAATACCGTTTGGAACGGCCGTGTCGTGTCCGATGCAGCACTGACGACCCGTCTCAATGTCGTCCGCAGCGTGATTGGCGATTCCGGCGACGAGCAGCGCCTTATCAAAACCCTGCAGCGCAAGGGATTC
Organism: Bradyrhizobium sp. UFLA05-153; assembly: GCF_054185185.1. Taxonomy (NCBI): domain Bacteria; kingdom Pseudomonadati; phylum Pseudomonadota; class Alphaproteobacteria; order Hyphomicrobiales; family Nitrobacteraceae; genus Bradyrhizobium; species Bradyrhizobium sp. UFLA05-153. The sequence goes on along the minus strand of NZ_JBBIAM010000228.1, from coordinate 5,110 downwards.
CGCTTCGTCGGAACAGTGCTCGAGATACGGGGCCCGGGATGCATTGCAGTTCCCAACGACCGCGTAGAACCGCAGAAATCGGCCCTCGCGCTCCCCGACAAACCCTCCATAGCGGTGCTGCCGTTCCGAAATATGAGTGGTGATCCCGATCAGGATTACTTCGCTGATGGCATGGTAGATGAAATCACCACAGCGTTATCACGGTTCAAATTTCTCTTCGTGATCTCGCGCAATTCAAGTTTTACTTACAAGGGGACAGCCGTCGACATCAAGCAGGTCGGGCGCGAACTCGGCGTGCGGTACGTGCTGGAAGGCAGTGTACGCAAGGCAGCCGGAAAGGTCCGCATCATCGGCCAATTGATCGATGCCGCGACGGGGGTGCACCTTTGGGCCGATCGATTTGAAGGTGACCTGACCGATATGTTCGCTCTCCAGGATCGGATGACAGAGAGTGTTGTTTCAGCCATTGCACCAAAAATGTTTCAAATTGAAATCGGTTTAGCCGCACGTCGGCCGAATGACTTTAGTGCGTACGACCTTTGTCTTCGAGCAGTACCGCATTTAACCTCACGCTCCCCGGGCGGAACGATCGAGGCCCTTCGGCTTGCCTCTCGCGCCTTGGAGATTGACCCCCGGTATGGCTTTGCTGCGACCCTTGCAGGAACCTGCCACTTTGTTAATGTTGGTGAGGGATGGGCGGCAGATCCGAAATCGGAAATTGCGGAAGGATTGCGGCTTCTCCGATTGGCAATTCGCATCGACGAGAACGACTCCGACGCGTTGAGCGCACTTAGCCGTGCAACGGCTATGTGGTCTTGCGATTTCGATACTGCGCGAGAGTTGGCGGACCGTGCGGTCTCCTCTAACCCTAATGCAGCCGACGCATGGGTCCATCGAGGTCACACTTACTTGCTAGCGGGACGGCCGGAAGAGGCGATCAGGAGCTTTGAGCGCGCCATTCGAATAAGCCCATTTGACCGGTTACTTGCTTCAAATTTAGCAGGAATGAGTTTTGCCTACATCGAGCTTCGTCGCTTTGGCGAAGCAATCGTCGCAGGGAGGAACGCCCGACGTCAGAACCCCTCCTATGCGGCAGCTCACCGCTGTCTCGCGTCCGCTTTCGCGCATCTCGGACGCGACGCTGAGGCACATGAGGCAGCAGCGCGCGTGCTTGAGTTCGACCCCGCCTTCACAATATCTGGGTGGATCGCTCGGGGCGGGCAATCCAATGCGAAACTGGTAATCGAGGGTTTTCGGAAGGCGGGGTTGCCCGAATGAACCCGGTGCACTTGTGCCGACGAGGTCTTGGAATGGCCGCTTCTGGCCCCATCAGCGAAGTGGTCGCGCGCCTCGTTGAGGTCTGGACACGGGGGTAAAGCGGACCAGATTTGCTCACACCGAGTTCTTCGCATTTTGTCGCGTTGGTGCGGATGCCGCCTGACCCTTTGCTAATCCAACGGCAAGCCGTGTGTGCCCGCTGCCTTCACCGATGCGGCCAGTGAACTCCGAGGGGCAACCACGTTACTCAATTGTGCCGCGCTCTATGGCATGCGAATTGAAGGCAAAACTGCAAAAACCAGCATGGCGACAGCGAGGATCGCCACAACGTAACCGAGATCGGTGTTAAGCCGAGCAAGCGGGTCGTAGGGAGGTTCGGTTATCTCCGAAGCGATGCGATTATCCGGCCCACTCGGAGCGCCGGGCGCAAGCAAGGTTCGTTGCGAGCGTCTTGAGGCCGCTCTCCGTGTGAAAAACATGTACAGCAAATAGCCGTCGATCAAAAATGTGAGGACCAGGATGACATAGGCCCAGGGGCTTTCCACCAAGTTCAGCTCGATCAATACCCGAGAGAAACCGAATCCCACGACCCACGCATCAAAGCTCATGCACATCCGACGAAACGTCTCCGCATCCAGATGGCGGATGACATAGGCGCCGAGCGGTACCCCAACCGCAACGCAGGGAACAAGCACCCATAAGATGTTTTGGCTTTCCGCCGTGAACAGGCCAAGCTGGTAATAGACGATGGCCGTCACGCTCGACTCGGCCACGCGAACCAATGCGAGACCGGCCCGGAACTCGGTTTTGACCAGACCCTGGTTGTTGAACAGCATCGCCAGCGGCGGTCCCGAGATGGTGGTGACCGAATACAGGATGCCTAGTGCAGTTCCAAAGGGAAGACCGACCCACCATGTCTGCCGAATTGGTCTCCGAAAACCGGCTGCCTGAACCAGGATGAGGGGCAGAATGAGTGCGTAGGTCCCGAGTTTGATCCAGCCCGGCTGAACCGTAGTGAGAAGCAAGGCTCCTAGTCCGATGCCGGGGAGGAGCCCGGCGATGATTGGAAACACCCTCTTCCATACAGCTGCCACGCCGTTCAGATTGATAAATAGAACGTAGAAGTTGGTGGCCACCTCGACCAGCACGACGGCGGGATTCAGGATGCGGTTTGCATAGAAAACGAGGGCAACCGGCACGGTGAGCGAGGAAAACCCATAGCCGAGCGCGCCATTTACGAAGGCTGCAAGAAAAGCGATGCCAGCGAGGACGATCACCGCAGTATCAAGAGGAGGCATCGTTGGCTCCCCCATACGGGGAATGATCGCCCGCGAGGCGACCGACCTTTATCCTATCACTTCTAGCGGTCTGTTTGCAGGTTGGAACCCTGCCGGGCCCATCAGTGATTTAAGAAAGATTCGCACCTCGGATGCCCCCTAAGCGCCTCCTCCACCATAGGGCTGACAACCGGAAGGTGACGGACAGACTTCCAAAACGGCGCTTTTGACCCAAGGACGGACTCTCAGCAGGAACGCTGCTCCGTTAACAGACGAAATTCCTCTTTTGTCGGAATAGGAAAGATGATCGTGACGATTCCGATGAAGCATTTTTGGGAAAGACAGTCGGTTTTCTGGTGTCTCCCTGCTTTGCTTTTGCTGAGCGGTTGTGGCGGGACGACGCCCGAGTGTGATTCTTTCGATACGCGCAATACGGTGGTTAAGATCGTTTCAGACAACAGCGACAACGCGCTTGTCAACTACGCTGTCAAGAATTCGAGCGCGGTCGCGGCGATGGTAAGTAATACGAGCACTGAAGCCGAAAAATTAGCCATTTGGAAAAAGGCGAGACAAGGCGCCGCATATCGGTTGGATGATACAATACGCACAAATTCAAGAAGCAAAGCCAAGCGAGCAGTTACTTGTACCGGGTTGTTGCATGTGACCGTTGAGGATGTAACAGCGCAAAAAGAGGTGGACTTTAAGGTAGAACAAGCTGCGGACGGCAAGATTTCCATTTCGATCAGTCCGTTTCAATTTTGACCGATGCGACGTCATTGGCGACTACCGACGAGGTAGGCGAGTTCATTGGCCCTTCTGAAGTGTCCGCATGCCTGGTCGAGGTCCGGCGCGGTATTGCGGACCCGATTTGCTCTCGTTGAGTCTTCGCCTGTTGACCGGTGCGGACATCAATCGAGTCGGAAAGCACGATTCTGGCTCTTTCGCCTCTTCCAGAACGAAGGTTTGGCCAGATAGGATAGGCTTTCTTGACCCTTGGGGGCGGATATGGCGCGGCCATCAAGAAGGGGCGGCAAGACGAGTGTGGCGAAAACGCGCAAGGCCGGCTCAATAAAGGACCGCAACCCCGGCAAGACCAAGCGACGCACTGCGCCATCCGCCGCCCCAATAAAGCGTTCGTCGGTCTCGAGTCTTGGCAAAGAGCTGAAGGAAGCCCGCAAGCAGCAGGCGGGGACGGCCGAAATATTGAAGGCGATCGCCAGTTCGTCTGACGACGTGCAGCCGGTGTTCGAGGCGATTGTGGCCAGCGCCAAACGGCTGATGGGCGGAGACTCGGCCGCCGTGTTCCGCTTCGTCGATGGCGTGGCTTATCTCAAGGCTTTTACGCCGACCACGACGGAGGCCGACGAGGTTTTGCAGAACGAGTTTCCGATGCCCGTTTCGAATTTCCCGCTGGCGCAGCAGGTACTGAACGGAGAGACGGAGCAAATTCCCGATACCGAGACCGGCAAGGAATTCCAAATCAGAATCGCGCGCGCCCGCGGCTTCCGCAGCATCATGTTCTCGCCCCTCATGCACCAAGGGACGACGATCGGCATGATAACCATTACGCGGCGTGAGCCCGGCCGGTTCGCCGATCACCACGTCCAGTTGCTGCGGACTTTTGCCGACCAGGCCGTGATTGCGATCGAAACCACGCGGCTGTTCAATGAGGTGCAGGCAAAAAGCAATGCCCTTGCATCACTTATCAGTCGGCCAGCGGCAACATTCTCAGCGTCATCGCGTCGTCACCGACCAAGGTCGAGCCGGCACTGCAAGCGATTGTCGAGAGTGCGCGCAAGCTTTGCGACTCCTATGACACCGGCCTCTTGCTGAAGATCGGCGATGACCTGCATTACAGCGCGCATCATGGACCGATCCCAATCGGTTTAAGCAAATGGCCGATCAATCGACGATGGGTCACCGGCCGCTGCGTGGTCGACAAGACGACCTTACAGGTCTCCGATCTGCTTTCTGAGGAGGGCGACGATTTCCCGGAAGGACGGGAACACTCACGCCGAATGGGTCACCGCTGCATCCTGGCCGTTCCGTTGCTGCGCGAGGGCGAGGCCATCGGCGCAATCGGGCTTCGCCGCCTTGAGCCGGTCCCCTTTAGCGAAAAGCAGATTTCGCTGCTGCAGACCTTCGCCGACCAGGCGGTGATCGCGATCGAGAACGCGCGGCTGTTCAATGAGACGCAGGAAGCGCTGGCGCGGCAGACTGCGACCTCGGATGTGTTGCGCGTCATCAGCGGTTCGGTGGCCGACACAACGCTGGTCTTCGAGAAGATCCTCGACAGTTGTGAGAAGCTTTTCGCCACCGAGCAGCTGGGCATCTTCGTGATGCAGCCCGATGGCCAGGTGCATGCGGGAGCCTGGCGCGGCGCCGCTCTCGAGGCGGTGATTGAAACCCTTCCCAGGCCGGTCGAACAGACTGCGACGGGAATCGTCATTCAGAATCGAAGCGTTCTCCATTTCCCGAGTACGCACACGTCGAAGGCCGCCTGATTGACGCATGCGCGCGGGCACGGCGAGGTCTATGATGGCGTTGGGTGAAGG
>NZ_JBBIAM010000227.1:0-7075 GCF_054185185.1 Bradyrhizobium sp. UFLA05-153 | reverse complement strand
TCGCAAGATGGCCAAGCTGATCCCGACGCAATCCCTCAAACCCGCATAACGGCCGTTGGGCCCCATCGGCGCTGGCGCCAAGACATCAGGACTACTGCCGCCTTTTTCAACGGAATCGGCCACAAACCGACGTTTCGCTTAATGGCGTTGCCTCAGTCGACAACCTCATCCGCTCTCATCAGCATCGCTGCCGGTATCGTTAGGCCGAGTGTTTCCAACGTCTTCTTATTGATCACGAGACGGAAGTGGGTTGGCTGCTCGAATGGGAGATCGGCGGGTCGCGCTCCTCTTAAGATCCGGTCCGCAAGGTCCGCAGCGCGATCGTAAACTTCACGCATATCCGGGCCATAAGACATCAGCCCGCCGTCCCGGACGAGGTATTCATATTCGTAAATCGCCGGCAGCTTCTGATGAGCGGCGAACTCAAAGACCCGCTTGCGATTGAGCGCAGTCAGCGCGTCCGTAACCATGAGGATAGCGTCGGGACGGTCGCGTACCATCGCGGCAAACGCGGCAGCGAAGTCGTCAGGCTCTCGCACGCCGAGCGCTAGTACTTCGAAACCCAGCATCCGAGCCGCAGTTTCGGCCGATCTATAGCGCAGAGTCATCCCTAGATCGTCTGCATTCCATAGCATGGCGATCTTGCGTAAACTCGGAAACGTATCCTTGAGGACCTCCAATCGCTTGGCCGAAAGCTCCGCTGCGACTTCGCCGACGCCGGTGATGGTGCCACCGGGGTGAGCCAAGCTATCAATTAAGCCCGTCGCGACCGGATCGGCACCCGTGATCGCAACCACAGGGACATTCGAGCGGTCTTTGATGACACGGGCGGCAGCATTGGCGTTCGTGATGATCAACTCTGTCTTAGTCTTCAGTTCGTCAACGAGCTCTGGCAGTCTGTCCGCATGTGCTTCCGCTGCCTGCCGCTCGAAAATCAAAGAGCTTCCGACAACGTAGCCACGCTTGGAAAACCCAGCCGTAAGCCCGGTAACGATCTCGCTCGTGTCCGCGAAGGGCGCTCCAGAACTCAGCAGTGCTACACGGCGGGGCTTGACTGCCGTCTGGGACAAAACGCCATTGTCGAGCAACGGCATCGACCCGAGCGCCAGAATGACGGACCTCCGCGAGATCATTAGTGAAAACTCTCCTCGGGCGCGCCACCAACAGTAACGATGCCGTTCTAGGACAGGCGCAGTTTGCCACGGGGCGGTTGGCAAGTCTTGGGCCCTACCCCGAATTGTGCAGAGCGGAGAACTCGCATCGCGCCGCTCACTTTACGAAGCCTACTGATGCCTTCGAGGGCTCGTCCGGCGTTCTGTGCGGCGGCCGGGTCCGGAAAGCGAGCCAGCGGGCCGCTTCGGCTCTGCCGCCACCGCTGCGGTCCGGTCCGGTGGTGTTCTGTTAGCCCTGCGCTCCCGGCGCGCTGTTTCCTACGGCCTTGTCCCTGACGCCAGATGCCTCACGCGGCGCCGCATGACGTGCTGTGCCGCGCGCGAGGCGTGCTCTATTCCGTTGCCGCGTAGTCGATGCCTGCTGGTGCCTGAACGGTGGCGTGGTGACCGAGCTTTATCTCCTTCACAACCAGACCAAGCACGATAGCTGCCATCACTACAATCAGCGGTCGAAGTTCTTCTCGACAAAGCATGCGGGATCAACGTGCACTGCTTTCATTCAGTTCCCCTAGTCCGGCTCGCGCGGCCAACCTTGCCTTAACGAAATCCGGTCTTCCCGTCGAAAAAACTGATGCGCTTCGATCGGTACTAGAGATCGTAACTGTGCGCGCCCGTGCCGCACGATACTCCATGTAAAGCTGACCGGTGACCAGCATCACGCCAGCCCAGACCAGAGCAAGCATCGCAAGTACCACCTGATGGGTGTCGTTCATGAGCGCCACAAGTCCCCTGCGTCACTCAAGGTGAGCGCGGTTCCGCTCTTGGGGGCAATGGGGGCGAAAAGCGCGGGACCGCGCGAGGCCCGAAGGTCCTACTTCGACAATCAATACGTGTATCGACTGTTCCTTTGGTGACGATAGGAAAATATGCGAATAGGGACGGGTTCCGCCCTTTCTCGGGCGTTGCCATGCGGGACGAACATCACCGCGTGCTGGCGCAGGCCTGCCCGGCGGTCCTGTGGCCGGCACCCCGGCGCGCTGTACGGCCTTCCGGCGAAAAACCCCGCGATAGTTACGCAGATCACTGTGATCGAGGCAGAGCCGGAAAAGCAGAACAAGGCGCTCTTGCTGATGGCCGATCAAGCACGATTCATGGCTCGCCAGCCGGGCTTTGTCTCAATCAGCTTGCATTGAAGTCTCGATGGCCGGCGCATTGTCAATTACATCCAATGGCAAAGCCGCGAACTGCTGCGGTCTGCGCACCAATCGCCCGACTTTCGCAAGGAGTGTCGCGGCGGCAACGAACAGGTTGCGTAGGTTCCGGAGTAAGCAGCGAAGCGATGCTTGGTCGGTGTCGAAGCCAACGGCCGGGGTGCTTCTATGGTAGTCGGAAGCATTGCCGCAGCGCGCGAAATGCTATTTCTCGACCGCGCCCGTCCAATCTTTGAAGCCTCCTACGTTGTAGACCTTTTCGTATCCCATATCCTTGAGCAACTTGCCCGCAAGCGCTGATCGCCCGCCGGAAGCGCAATACAGAATCACCGTTTTGCCCTTGTCGAAGTTCTTATCGTGGTAAGGCGACTCTGGGTCGGCTCGAAATTCCAGCATTCCGCGAGACACGTTCACCGCGCCAGCGATTTTGCCGCTGGCGATCACTTCCGGTGCATCTCGAACATCCAGGATGAGCGTGTTTCCGGTCTTGATCATGTCTGCGGCTTGTTCGGGGGTAATCTTCGGAACTGCGGCGTTTGCAGCTTCCAGCATTTGCTTGACGCTCGTCGCCATGGGTATTCTCCATTTCCGCCCCAGACAGAATAGCACTAGGTGACTATGCTGTCTTCGACCGCGTGGCGGTCGCCGCGCCACCTTCGCCTGCGCACTCGTCGGAGAGGAGGCAAGCAAGTTTGGCCGCTTGCGCGCTCGCGGAGGCGGCGAAGCCTACTGTTCGCGCAACGCGAGTCGGCCGAACGCAAAGGGCCATCTGAAATGCAAGTTCGTCACATAAAAGAGCGCTGGGATCTCTGAAGGAGAGCGCTTGTGGCGAATGCAGGTATGAGAGGTCGGCCGATCGCGCCGTTGGTGTTGAGTCAGCAGGAGCGGACGTACTTGGAGAGGCAAGTTCGTCGTCATCGTGTTGCCCGGTCGCTATCTGAGCGATGCCGCGCGATCCCGCGATGTGCACATCGAATGGCTTCGAAGGCTCACGCGATTTCACAGACACGAGGTCCGACAACCCATCGCCCAAATAGACTCAAGCATGGAACTCATCAAGCTCTTAAGTGGTGAGAATCCCTGCCTGCAGCCTCATGTATCGACCGCATCGCAGAGCATCAAGCACGTCTAAGGCGGTCTTTTTTGCAGAGGAGATGCCGCAGTCGAGGTGCTGCATACGGCGATCAGTGAGCTAACAATAAAGGGTCGTAACCGCGGCCCCTACCCCAAGGCGATCCGAAACGATTCCATTTTCAATGGCCTGCTGAGAGGATTGCTCTACCGGCTCGAGCTCGATCTTGGGCGAGCATCTCTTCACGCGCCGCGGCGGCAAGATCGTCCTAACACGCTTTGTCGCGCTGTTCCGAGTGTTTGCCGCGCTGCTCGCTGGCGCCAATCCGCTTCACCTTGCGGACAATGGGACGGCGTGGGAATAGCTGAACACTCTTGAGGGAGACCTTGCGTTACCTTGCGCCAATAGTCTGCGTTCCCAAGCGAGCGCGTGGCGAACGATCAGGGAAAGATCATCCCATTGAGGCCGCCAGCCTAGCAGGTTACGCATCCGTTCCGCCGACGCCACGATCTCCGCCGGATCGCCAGGCCGGCGCGCGGCAAGTTCGACGGGAAAGTCGTTTCCGGATTCGTGCCGCATGGCCTCGATCACTTGCATGACCGAAAAGCCGCGGCCGTAGCCGCAATTTAGCGTCAGGGGCTCTCCACCACCGCGCAGGTATGAAAGCGCCTGACAATGAGCGGTTACGAGGTCGCTCACGTGGACATAGTCGCGAATGCAGGTCCCGTCAGGAGTGGGATAATCGGTGCCAAAAACCTGCATCTTCTCTCGTAGACCCACAGCGGTTTCCGCTGCAACTTTGAGAAGATGCGTTGCCCCTTGTGTTGCCTGTCCAGTGCGGAGCGCAGGATCGGCACCTGCGACGTTGAAATACCTCAAGATGACGTAGCGTAGGCCGTGAGCGCGTGCAGCATCGCGCAGCATCGTTTCGGCCATGAACTTGGATGAACCGTAAGGTGATACAGGCGCAACGGGGGTGTCCTCCGTAACGGGATTTACTGGCGGATTCCCGTAGACCGCAGCCGTCGACGACAGGATGAAACGCTGCACTCCGCTCGTGATTGCGACCTCGAACAAGCTTCGGGAATTTTCGGTGTTGTTGCGATAGTATCGAAGCGGTGCGGCAACCGACTCCGGGACAGCGACAGAAGCCGCGAAGTGAATGATCTCCGAAATCCCATACTTCGCGATCAGCGACGCAACTCGCCTCTGATCCCCGATGTTCTCAACGAAAAGCGGGGCGCCGGATGGTATTGCCCATTCGAACCCCGATGAAAGATCATCGATCACGACGAGCTGTTCGCCACGATCGACGAGTTCGTACACCATGTGGCTGCCAATGTATCCGGCACCTCCGGTGATAAGGATTGCCATCGCTAGTCCACCTTGGGAGACCTGATTTGGAGCTTCGGAACAAAGTTCCCTTCAGACGTGTTATCGAAGCCAGCCAACGACAACACTTGAGGTGCGCTGGGGGTTCGTTCGCGATTTGGCGGTTGAGCGGATGTCGCCTGGTATGATGCAGGCGGCAGGGCAGAACCGTAGCGCGTTCTGATCCGCCGCGGAACTCCTTGTGCAGCCGCTCGATCGCAGGACACTGCATGGCGCTTGAACGGGTGGATGGCGACGCTTCTGGGTTTGCGAGGCCAAAACTCGGCCTCGCATTCGCTGCGCGCCATGCCGAGACGCTGCTCGTGCTCCTTGTGCTGGGCGTGGCCTTGGTCATCGGGCTTGCGACCGCCGTGGATTACGGGCCATCCACCGACGAATTCAACACCGACGAGTACGGCCCCAAGGCGCTTGCCTGGTACACGAGCGTCTTTGCGGATCGGTCTCAGTTCGAGACGGTCGAAGAGTATCTGTGGATGTATGGACCGTGGTTTCAGATGCTCGTCGCGGCCGTGCAGTCGCTTGAGCTCGCGAATCCGATGGCGGTCCGGCACTCGATGACCTTCCTGTTCGGCCTCGCTGGGCTCGCCGCCGTCGTGCCGATGGCACGGCTCACGGTCGGATACTGGGCCGGGCTGACGGCGCTCACCTTGTGCCTGCTGACCGGCTACCTGTACGGCAACCTGTTCTTTGCCCCGATCGACGTGCCGTTCCTGTTCGCCATGTGCTGGTCGACGCTCTTGATTGTCCTAATGGTGCGGCAGGGGGTGCCGAGCTGGCGTCTAGCCCTTGCGACGGGCCTTGCGACTGGCCTCGCCATCGCGACGCGCACTGGCGGGTTAATCACGCACGCCTACCTCGTCGGCGGCATGAGCCTGTGCGCGCTCGAGGCGATGCTGCGCCATGGCCGCGCGGGCTATGGCCAATTGCGCCAGATCGCCTTGCATACGCTGCTAACCATCCTCGTCGCCTGGCTGACGGCGATCGCGCTCTGGCCGTGGTTGCAGATTGGACATCCGCTCACACAATTCCTGGAGGCCTATCGGCACTTTGCTACGCTCGACACCTCGTTCGAATTCCAGAACTGGGGCCGGCGCACGTTCACCGATAAGCTGCCCGCCTGGTACATCCCCGGACAGCTCCTGGCGCGCTTGCCGGAGGGCTTTTTGGCGTTGTTGTTGATCGGCATGGCGGTCTGGATCGGTGCTGCTGGGTCGTGGACGCGCGCCGCCCTCGGCGCCCTACGTCGGTCCGGCGTTGCGGGACTGCGACCAGTCGCGGCCGAGCTCGCAGAATCGCGCGCGGTGCTGGTCGTCAGTGTGGCAGCGTTCGGACCTATCGGAGTGCTCATCCTGCAAGGCTCGACGCTCTATGACGGTGTTCGCCACGTATTGTTCGTGATCCCAATGCTCGCCATCGTAGCCGCGCGCGGACTGACGAGCCTCTTGCCCTTCTTGCGACGCCTCCCAATTGTGCCCACGGCCCTCGGGGTCGCGCACACGGGCGTCATTGTGGTGACGCTCGTCATCTTGCATCCGCTCGAATATATCGCGATGAATAGTCTGGCAGGGGGCGTCGCCGGCGCTTACGGCCGCTTCGACCTCGACTATTGGAGCATGGCGGCTCCCGAGGCGCTGCGCCGCCTCGAGGATCGAATTGACGCCGAAGGCCGGTTCGCGGGAGATCCACCGCGCGTGCTGCTCTGCCTGGCCTGGCGCGAGAATTTGGCCGGCGTGATGTTCCATCGTAACTGGATTGCCGAAACACATCTGGACAAGGTCGACTACCTGATCGCCACCGAGCGCTGGCCTTGTGCCGATGGCACGACGGCCGTACTGGTTGATGAGGTCAAGCGATTTGGCCGCTCCTTCGCCCAGATCTACGCCAATCGTCGCGGGCTCGGTAAGTGACGCCAAGTCCAGGCGCGACTTGGCAATGGCATCTACTTCTTCGCCTGCGTTTCGATCGCGGGCGCCTCGGCCTTTCGGCCCAAAATGACGGGGCGACGTTTTCGCGGAGGGACCGCCTCACGCCGACTCTCCTTGGCGCGATCGAGCGCCACGGCGCGCGCCAGCCGCGTGATCATGTCGAGCTGGAGCCGCAGCTTGAGATGCAAGTTGAGCATGATGAGCAGGCTGATCACGACCCAGATATAGACGATGAGGTCGGAGCCACGGCCGATTCCCACAAGGGCCGCAAGTGCTGTGGCGTGCTCCTGCACCCAGACGAAGTAGAGGCCGGCGAGCGCTGCGCTGCTCGCGAGCAGGCCGATGATCGGCACCGTCCGATGC
>NZ_JBBIAM010000226.1:0-7202 GCF_054185185.1 Bradyrhizobium sp. UFLA05-153 | reverse complement strand
CATGGAGCGTCATCCCCTCGGCAGCCAGTTGTTCATCCCATTGAACGATATGCCTTGGTTCGTGGTCGTGTGCACAGATCCGCACGATCTTTCGAGCTATCGGGCGTTTGTTGCGTCGGGACGGCAGGGCGTGAACTACGCGCGCAACTGCTGGCACCATCCTCTGCTGGTCGCCCGGGACGCCAGCCCGTTCGTTGTTGTCGATAGAAAGGGGCCGGAGGCTAACCTCGAAGAAATGTGGCTTGAAGAAGCAAGCTGGCTGCGTGTCGTGCCCGATAGAGCAGCGTAAACACGTTTGGGCAACACGACGAAGCAGGGCTAAGACCTCGGCGAACGTCCGCACCAATCATCTTTAAGAGGCATAAGAATGCGGTCTCAAATCTATCACGTGCAAGCAGGAGGACATCCAGCCCAGACCAAGCTTTTGACCGGTCGCGCGGTGTTTACGGACGCCTATGCGGTGATACCCAAAGGCGTAATACGCGACATCGTCGCCAGCTACCTTCCTTACTGGGATAATGCCCGCGTTTGGGTGCTGGCTCGGCCTTTGTCCGGTTTTGCAGAAACCTTCTCCCACTACTTGATCGATGTAGCGTCGGGTGGAGGAAGTGAACGTCCGGAGCCAGATAAGGAAGCGGAAGGCGCGCTGTTCGTCGTTGGAGGCAAGTTGACTTTGACACTCGACGGGGCAGAGCATGCTTTGGAGCCCGGAGGCTTTGTATATCTTCCTCCCAAGTGCCGCTGGAGCGTGAAGAATCGTAGCTCCAATTCGGTGCAATTTCACTGGATCCGGAAGCTATATCAGAGCGTGCCAGGCCTCGCGGCGCCGGAGGCGATCGTCACCAACGAAAGCTCGATCGCGCCAACGCCCATGCCGGACACGGAAGGGCGGTGGGCGACTACGCGCTTCGTCGAGCCTTCGGATGTCAGGCATGACATGCACATCACCATCGTCACTTTCGAGCCTGGCGCGTCGATCCCATTTGAAGAGACGCATGTTATGGAGCACGGGCTCTATGTTCTCGAAGGCAAGGCGGTCTATCGGCTCAACCAGGACTGGGTCGAGGTCGAAGCCGGAGACTACATGTGGCTCCGTGCTTTTTGTCCCCAGGCGTGCTACGCCGGTGGCCCCGGACGATTCCGCTATCTCCTCTACAAGGACGTGAATCGGCATATGGATCTGCGGGCCTTGCGACCAATAGCGCCGTAGGGGGCGATCGCAACGGCGTATGCACCGGGAGTTCATGGGATGGATTGAGGTTGGGCTGAAGCGCTCGGGACGCTGAGACCGGCGTTTCATCCGAGGGGTTCAACCTACGCCCTGATCGAAAATCGATCGAAGGCAGTCAAGGTCTGAGGACGCGGCTTGACAATAGATCTCGATCTGTCTTTTCGAAATGTCTCGGCCGGCGAACGGGTCTATGATCACCACGCCCATTCGGTTCACAACGCCGATGGCTTGCGGATCGCGGCCTAGTTCGTTCTTAATAAGAGCGTTGATAGGGATGACCGACTTGTGCCGCGACTCCTGTTCTAAGTGTCTATTCGATCAGGATCAGACCAGGGGGGAGTGAATCGTCGTATAGACTGGCCCGATCGGATCGTCCGATCGGAACGAAACCTTTGATTTTTGCGGTCTGCAGCGCAGGAACGCCGGATTTCTCCAGTTTGCTTGCAATCAGGCCGCGCAAAGACATGGGTAGATCCAGACTCCGATCGTCGACAACGCGCGCGGCCCGGAGGAACAGAATCTGCAGGTCGAGCAACTCCGGCGTAGTCCAATCGAAGCGCTGGAAAGCCTGATACGCGTGCTCGACGAGATCGGGCGAGACGACAGTCTCCGGCCCTGCGTAGAGCGGAGTGCGGTTGAGCAGGAGCCCGAGCGCCGCAAGATAAGGAGCGCAGTGCCGCTTAGCCCGTACAAGCGTCACCGCGATGTCGCAGAGGCAACGCACCAGTTCCGCCTTGGTGTCGTGATGGATCAGTTCCAGGGATCCAGCCAGACGCACGAGTTCGTCGGGCGCCCTGCCGCTGCGGATCCTCTCGATCTCTCCGGCCATAAGCCTGGTCTGGCGTTCGCGCGTGAGCCCGCCCGCCACCCGGCGCCAGAGGATGTATTCTTGGCTCTTGATGCGCCGACCAGGAAAACACGGGCCATCATCGTGCACCCGCCACAGGGCATCGATACGAAGGTCGTCCCGGACAACGCCGAAGCCCGGGCGCAGCAGGAATCCAGCCATGATGAGCCAAGCCTCTTCGTGGTCCGCGGAACGTCGTCTGTCGTCCCGCCGCTCCTCAAGCGCCGGCCAAAGGGCGCGCAGCAGGGGCCCGTTCCATTCACCTCTGGCAGATGCGAGGATGCGCTCCATACCCTTGAGGATCGTGGCAGCAGTAATCTTGTTCCTTTTGTTGTTACTGGCAGGCTGGGTGAACACGATCCCGATCTGCCTGCGTGCCGTTTCCAGCGCGTCCGCTGACGCGTTCGGTTCAATCGGAGCGTTTGCCTCCCGCGCCCGCCCCGCACCGGGCGCGCCCGCGACGCCTTGGACGTGCTCGCGCATGTTGAATTCCAGCGGCCAGGACTGCTGGACGGCGGGATCGGCGCTGACGCACGAGATGTGGAGCAACCCCAGTGCGTTCATCCGCGCCGTCAGACCGACGGACAACATCCCGCCCGCTTCCGGACCGGATAGCTCAGCCGTCCTGACGATGGTCTGGAGCGGGGGCAACGCGTGAAATTCGCCTTCGGACCAGGAAACGATGTCTCCGGCCCGGCTGACGCTCTTCCGGGTTGAGGAATAAGCCTGGAAGCGCACCAGCTGATCGGTGCGGAGCTTAAGCCCAAGATCAGTGATCTCAAAAAGCTGCGACGGCGCTGCACCCTGAGGAAGAACGCACACGAGGGGCGGGCGCACAGTCTCGCGATCCGTTGCCTGTATCCCCTCCACTTCGAGAAAGATCGCAGCGGCGGCCCCAGCGGCGATGCGACCCGAACGGTGGTGGAGGAGGGCACCAAATCGCGCGGCTCCGCGCGCCACCGCCAGATCCGGCTCCTCATTCTCCAGAACCTGGGGTACGAAGCCGTCCTGCCAACCTCTGATCTGCTCGCGGAGTCTTTGTCGCAGGAGCGGCGGTCGGACGGATCCGCCGTTGAACAGGACGGCATCAATGCGCGGGCGATCGTTGAGGAATTCGGCAAGGTGTCGGGTTATCGCGCTGTCGGGAGGATAAGGAAGCCCCCATTCCCTCAGTGCCGCGTGCGTCCGGTACGGCCGCGCCGCCGCGTCGCAGAAGGGAAAAAATCCGTCCAGCAATAGGCTCTCGATTTCCGCCCGCATCACCGTCGCTGTCTGCGAGCTGCCGACCATCCCCGACCCGCGACCGGCCAGTGCAACAACGAACCGCTCATCCGGCGCCCCCGTAGCGGCGAGCGCGAGCTCTTTCAGATGACGGCAGGCGGCGACGAGCTGATCCCATTGCGGGCCGGAAAGCCGGCCGCCCGCCCCAGCAAGCCGCGGCTCCAGGAAATGGGCGACGGCAAGGTCGATATTGTCGCCGCCGAGCAGCGTATGCTCGCTCACCGCGACACGCCTGATGTCAGGGTCCGGCGTTTGCTCGCTCAGGCGAACTTCAAAAATGCTGAAATCCGACGTTCCGCCGCCGATATCGATAACCAACACGTGTCGCAGCCGGGCATCGCCGTTGTCGGGCCGCTGCCATAATTCGCGCGCTGGGTCGTGGCTTTCCAGCCAGCAATAGAACGCAGCCTGTGGCTCTTCGAGCAGTCGCACATCACCGGGGAAGCCCGCTTCCTCTGCGGCGGTAATCGTCAGTCGTTGCGCCGCCGCATCGAAGGAAGCCGGGACGGTGACCGTGATGTCCTGATCATCGAACGCAAAGCCGGCCTGGGCAAACCGACTGTTCCAGATCCCCCGCAAATAGTTCAGAATCAGTGCCGAGGCGCGTACCGGCGAGATTTTCTGCTCACGTGCCAGAACCGTTGATCCCCATGGCAGAAAGGGTGCCAACCGGTCGGCGGCGTGATGGCAAAGCCACGACTTCGCGGAATGGACGACCCGTCCGGGCGCTTCGCTTGCCTTTATGCGTGCAAAAAGGCCGACGATCCATTGTCCGGCTCCGACCTCCTCACCGCGGAAGTGTGCCGCTTCCGCTTCCTCTGGCAGGTACAGGAAAGAAGCTAGCGTTGGCTTCTCGGTCAGACTCGCCAGGCCTTCCCGTTGCGGGACGAGAAGGACTTCTGGCGTCCCCTCGCCGACCAGTGGCGCGAATGCGAGTGCGGAGTTGGTCGTGCCGAGATCAATACCGATGGCGAAGCGGGCGCGGTCTTTCGTCAAGAATTACCTCCAGAGGCGGTTCGGCCCCTATTCCGTGCGGACCTGGAACTCAACCTTCCATCGGCGATCGGAGTTCGTGTGCCTCATCCAAAGCTCAAGGATGCCAAGTTCGGTGACGACGGGACTGACGCGGACCGGCACCACCTGCCCCATCGGGACGTCAAGGGCCGGGATCGCGACTTCGAGTAGGCCAGCGTCATCAAGGTCACGCTCGGCGTCGGGGAGTATCTGTCCCGGCGTATCGCCGCTTCGTACCGAGGAGGAGAAAAACCGAAACTCCGCCGTGCGGCCGGTGACAAGGCCGAACTCGCGTCCTTCGATCAGCAGTTCCGTGCCTTCCTGCATCCCCTGCGGGACAACACACAATGCCTTCAGCGGCGGCTTGTAGCCCGGAACGGCGGGCATCGACGTTTCCAAGCCGATGTAATAGGAACGCGCCGCGCCGGCCTTAATGCGCACGCCCTTGCCAGTGGCGCGGTGACGTCCGTAGATCGCGCCGCCGCGTGCGACGGCGAGGTCTGGTTCGAAACCCTCCAATTCGCGGACTGGCTGGCCCCCATTCCAGGACGCCAGCAGCTCAAGCACCCGGGTACGGATTGGGGCGGCCTTGAAAACGCCCCCATTGAACAAGACCGCGGTCGGCATCAGCACCTGCGCGCCAGCCGAAACCTCCACCAGAGCGGCAAGCTTTTCGCTTGCCTTCACGTTCTGCAGACTCCGAGCGAGAAACTGGGCGATATGCTTGCTGACGACCGGGTCGGAAGCATAGGGCAAACCGAATTCCTGCAGCCCTGTCATGCGGCTCTCGTGCGGCAGGTCGTTGACACTGGTTCTAGCGAAAAAACCGTCGACGACAACTTGCTCCAGTGTCTCGCGATCGAGAGTCGTTGAGACAGTTTTGGCAAGCAGGCTGGAGCCGCGCGACGGGACCGCGATCGGCGCCTGCGCCAGCCCGGCATCATCAAACAGCACGATCTTGGCTTTGGAGGCGGCATGCACGAGCGCCAGGAACTGCCAGGAATCCAGTCGTTTGCCCGCGGCCTCAAGCTTGGCGTTCAGCGCATACGCGAGCGCCAAATCCATATTGTCGCCACCTAGCAGAATGTGCTCGCCGACGCTGACACGCTCAAGCTCCAGCCGCCCTTCGACATCTGTGACCGCGATCAAGCTAAAATCCGCTGTCCCACCACCCACATCGCAGACCAGCACGATGTCGCCATCAGCAATCAGTTTTCGCCATTCTCTGCCCGTCTGCGCCATCCAGGCGTAGAATGCAGCCTGCGGCTCCTCCAGCAATGTGACGTCCTCAAGGCCCGCAGCCTTGGCAGCCTCGGCGGTGAGGCTTCTTGCGACCTCATCGAACGAGGCAGGAACGGTTACAACGATCTCGCCTTCCGCGAGGTCCCAATCCCGCCCCTGCGCCCGCTCGGTATGTAGGACCGCCTCCCTGAGATGTTGGAGGTAATGGCGCGAGCATTCGAGTGGCGAGAGCTTCTCTTCCGCGATGTCGGATCGCCAGGGCAGAATCTGCTGCTTCGGGTCGATATGCGGGTTGGACAGCCAGGATTTGGCGGAGGTCACAACGCGATCAGGCACGAGCGCCCCCCGCTCGCGCGCGAACTGGCCAATGATCACGCGCTCCCCGGCATCATTCCAGGGTAGAGGAAAAGAACTCTCCGGGAACTCCTCGGAGTGCGGAATATAAACGGCGGACGGCAGTGTAAGCATCTCGCCGATTTGATTCGGCCCTACGGTCTGCGCGATTTCGACAATCCTGGTCTCACCACTCTCGAGATCGGCGATCGCGATTGCGCTGTTGCTCGTGCCGAGGTCGATAGCAAAACTGAAACGAGCGCTCATGAAGGGGTTGTCCTGGTTGTCGTGCTGTCAATTCGCGTCAATAGCCGCGCGTGATGGAAAGCACCGGTTGTACGTGATCCGAGTCGGGCGCCCGGCAGCCGGGCGATGCGGGCCCGCTTATCTCAGTTCCACCTCCGCCGGAGCGATTGCTGGAAGTCGATCGGTCGAACTCCACAAAACGCGCGGTAGATTCACCGCATCCGTTTTCCAGCCGTGGTGGACAAGCACTCCCGAGAACGGCGCCGGGCCGCTGATCTTGCCCAGCAGTCGGTACTCGTCCGGCGAATAGCCAGCGGCGACCTGCACCGTCGATCCCTCGCTCTCTGCGCGCACTGGGGAGATTCGGAAGTGCTCCAGCAGGGCGGTCTTGCATCCGGCATGGACCACGCGCGCGGCCGCCCCAACCTGTGCGTCATCATGCGCGTTGATGTCGTCCATCAGGAAATCGACCAGCCGGCCCCTTGCCTGCAGCATCGCCAAAAAGCTAACGATCTCGGCGTCTGCCCGGTTTGCGCGAGTCGTAACAGGCATCGGTCGGGCCGCCTCAGCGCCAGCACTTCGGCTATCCCGTGACGGGCCGCGCCAGACCATGATCGCTATCAGCGCGACAAGGCTCAGCGCCACCGCCCCACCCGATAGATACATTTGGAATGCGCTAGCTGCCGGCAGCAATTCCAGAGCGTTCACCACGACCAGGAGCAGGACCACTATAATGGCGATCGCTTTCATCGCATGCATGTTTAGCCGCAGCTCCCTTTTGACCCGCATCAGCGTTGATTGACGCATGTCCCTCAAGGCCTATGCGGCACGCCGCCTGGAACAGGTCAGGCCCGATCTCGCCGCGTCAGCAGAGCGGGCAAACCTTGCCCGCTGTAAAGCGCGGGCGCGGACCCGGTTAGGTTTCCACAACCATCGAGAGGTAAGCAAATCACACTTTGCTGCGGTGCATGAGTCGGGATTTGGCCCTGCGCTGACGTGCCTTCGTCC
>NZ_JBBIAM010000225.1:0-7316 GCF_054185185.1 Bradyrhizobium sp. UFLA05-153 | reverse complement strand
GGTGTGGTCAGGTCACTTGCCATCCTGGGCGGACCTCATCACCGCTACCTCAGGATTTAGGTTTTCGGTATACACAGGTAGGATATCGCGCTGTGGCGATGAGATGATGCGGACGATGCTCTACGAAGCAGCGCAGAGCATGTTGCATTCGAAGAAATGGTCATGGCTTAAAGCCTGGGCCATGCAGATCGCCAGGCGCCGCGGAATGAAGAGGGCGATCGTCGCCCTGGCCCGCCGGCTGGCCGTCATCATGCACCGCATATGGATTGATGGCACCGAGTTCCGGTGGACCCGGGAGCCGGCCGCGGCAGCAGCATGAAAGCCGTTCAGGATCAAACCCGATAAGGAGAACACTCGAGATCCACCCAGCAGTGGAAAGATGTCCCTCGCGGGACGATGGATGAGGTGAGTTCGCGAGTCCGCTTGAACCTGCCGTTCAAACTGACGGCAAGGCCGCGGTATAGATTGTTCTACCTCATCCTCGAATCCCATGATGGAAGGGCCCTGGCGCCGATTCCGAAGAGAAGCACGAACCCGTGAGCGACATCGACACTGCAGTGGCGGATAGTCTGAAAGTGCTTGACCTCAAACGGCCGATTAGAGAAGCGGCCCCGATTTGCTCACGCTGAATTCTTTCGCATTTTGTCCATCTCCGACATCACCCCTTCGGCACCCCCGCCATGTGTAGCCCTTTCACTATGCGCTTGGCGCCTGCTAGGAATGCCGGATTGTCGCTTACCAAGAAGCTCTTAACGCGACGAATGGTGAACGTCGGATTGAGCGCAAGTCCGGTTTTCGCGGCAGCTTGCGCCTCGCGCGATTTACCAAGAAGCGCGAGCGCAGCAGCCAGTCCAAAATGCGAAAAGGGATGATTTCGATTGGTTTCGATCCCGCGAAGGAACCAAGTGACCGCTTCAGCGTCTGCTGAGAGCTGCATCTTGGCACAGCCCACGTCACTCATCCACTCAAAGGCGAAGATATCGTGAGGAGAGAGTCGTAATGCTTCGTTGACGTGGCCCTCGGTGTCTGCGCCACGACCCATAAAAAATTTGGCGATACCCATGACCGCGTGCGCCACGGCAAAATTGCGATCCAACGCCAACGCTCGCTCGCACTCAGCCATGCCTTCGGCCACGCGTTTCGTATAGATGAGCACGGTCCCTAAGTTCATATGGGCCCAAGAATGGTTCGGTGCAAGTGACAGCGCCTTTAGCAGTGTCGTCTCCGCCGCAACCAGGTACTGGCGATAGTCGTCGGTCAAAAATGCGATTGCAACTATCGTGTCGGCCGTCGCAATCCAGATCATCGCATCGACATTTCCAGCGTCAGCCGATAACGCCCGTTCAAAAAAGTGACGTGCTCGCACCAGGTATTCAGACGTAATTCCTTTGTTCCACCAATAGCGGCCTTGGAAATACAAATCCATTGAATCGGGACGCGGGGTTTTTTCGGCTCGCCGTGCCTCAGCTTCAATGAGTTGCGCGTTCAGCGTATTAGCGAGCCTCGATACGATCTCATCCTGAAGATCGAACAAATCGGCGACGGGCTTGTCGAAACGATCGGCCCACAGATGTGCGCCGGTTTCGGCGTCCACGAGTTGGACGTTCACCCGAAGTCTGTCGGCGCTACGCTGTACAGAGCCTTCGAGCACGTAGCGGACGTTCAATTCTCGACCAATCTGCCTGACATCGACCACCTTGCCTTTGTAAGTGAATGCAGTGTGTCGGCCGATGACGAATGATCCCCTGATGCGCGATAAGTCCGTGGTAAGGCTCTCGGTGACGCCATCCACAAAATAGTCTTGCTCAGGATCACCGCTGAGATTGGCGAAGGGCAGCACAATGATCGAGAGGCGCGGGCGTGAAGATACGGCCGACATCGCTGGGGTAGCCTGCGGCACCGACTGGAACCCATTTACCAGAGCATAGGCTCGCACCGGACAATCGATGTTCTTGAGGTTCTGTTCGCCAAGATCAGCGAACTCAAACCCGAGCTTACCCCGCACGTGATCATAGGCAGTAGACGAGATGCAAACGCCGCCCGGTTCTGCGATGCTCTCAAGCCGCGCCGCAATGTTTACGCCATCGCCAAAGATGTCATGCGGCTCGACGATTACGTCGCCGACACTGATGCCGACACGGAAAGCAAGGCGCCTATTTTCCGCGTCGCCAATCGTGAGGCGATTCATGTGGGCTTGAAACTCCGCGGCAGCCCGAACCGCTTGCACGGCGCTCGAAAACTCCGCCAAGAACCCGTCGCCGGTGTACTTGACGATGCGGCCGCCGTGTTCAGCGATTGCCGGGTAGACAGCCTCCGTTAGACGTGAAGTAAGCCTAGCGTGCGTATCCTCTTCGTCACGATGCATGAGCCGCGAATAGCCAGCCACGTCGGCGGCCAATATAGCCGCCAACCTGCGCTTAATCCGAACTGGCGGCTCCTGCACCATGGCATGCAATCCAACCTAAACGCGATTTGTACATCGGGTCACATGGGGTGCCTATAGGGGCCGATGTCGCATATTGGCCCATCGCGACATATTGCACCGCCATGCATCCTCGGTCGCTAACGGAGCATAGCGAAAATCGATAGGCCGACGTCTATTGCAGAGAGCGACGCTCGTGACCCAGAGCCACCCTGCGCTACGCATCGCATTTGCCACCGCACTGAATGCGACGACCATCGAGACGTGATACATTGCGTCCCGTCGTCCTCACGCTGCTAAGAGGATCGAATGAAGCGGCGGGAGTTCATAGCGGGAACTGCGGCGCTGCTCGTTTCGCCATGTTATTCACGCGCGCAGGGTAAACGCCATCGGCTTGGTTTTCTTGCCGTAGGTGATGGGAGCGGGAGGGCCCTTAACCAAGCCGAGCAAGCGTTACCTGATGCGCTGCGAAGCCTCGGCTGGATCGAGGGAAAAAATCTGAACATCGAGTATCGCTTTTCCCAACCCCCGGATCGACTGTCAGCTTCGGTTGCCGACCTAATTGCTCTCAGTCCCGATGCGCTCATCGTGGCGGGATCGCCCGGAGCCCTAGCCTTGAAATCGGCAACAAACACCATTCCGATTGTATTCGTGGCTGTTGTGGCCGATCCAGTCGGGCTCGGCCTCGTGCAAAGCCTATCTCGACCAGGCGGCAACATAACGGGTCTTACGACCGTCGTACCTGAAGATTTCCTCGGGAAACGCATCGAAATCATCCGGGAACTGATTCCTAACGCAACGAAAATTGCGCTGCTGCTCAATCCGGGAAATCCCTCACACAGGCTGATACTAGCCCAGGACGTGCCTCACATAGCCCGGAAGCTTGGCGTCGCTCTGCCGATCGTTGAGGCGGCCACGCCCGAGGAACTCGACGTTGCCTTTGCTTCGGCCGCGGCCCACCACGCCGATGCCATAGTTGATCTTGGCGATCCTCTCACCTACGTCCAAGCTCCGCGAATTATCGCGCTTGCGGCGAAGCATCATCTGCCAGCAACCTACTTGTTCCGACACCACGCCAATAGGGGAGGATTGGTCATCTACGGCCCCGATCTAGCCGATCTATTCCGCCGTGCGGGCGACTACGTGGACAAGATACTCAAAGGCGCCAAACCTTCCGACTTGCCCGTAGAGAGGCCGACCAAATTCGAACTAGTGATCAATATGAAGACTGCCAAAGCACTCGGTCTCACTGTGCCGCCCTCGTTGCTCATTCGCGCCGACGAGGTGATTGAGTAAATATCAGCGAATGTCAGGTTCTGGCCCGTCGCGGCATTTCGCGGCGATGCAGAATTTGGTCGCTACCGGGGGCATAGCGGACATTGAGCAGAACGCACCGCAGTCTCGACTTACGTGAACACATCCCCAGGAAGCTTCCTCTTCGGCAGCGAGGCCGCCAGATGGCTACGGACCCGGTGAGGCAGATCCCGGAGGTACGGGCTGCTCCGCGGGCTCCCACCGCGCTGCAAGCTGCTTGATCTGCTCGAAACCGAGGATCGACTGCGACAGTTGGCCTTTTCGGACTATTATCGCCATATCGCGATCTTCGGGCAGCAAAGCCATCGCTCTCGCGACTGCAGAGCGTAGTCTCATCACTCCGTGGTTGGCCAAGACCACAATCTCTTCCGGGTCTAGGACTGCGGGCATTGTCCGTCCCCATGCTGGCCGCAAGCCAGCAACCAGCCGTTGATGATTTCCCACTTGTCTCGCCCCCTCGCTTGGAATTTCAGGAGCGGGGAGCGCTTGTCCTCTAGTTCGCAAAAGAAGCTCAACGTATCGCGGGCGGTGGCTGCCCCACGATCGATCGACTGAGCCTGAAGCCAACGCCGCCATTCGCGAATAATCAGCAGTTTGCGTTGGGTTTGATAAGTCGACGCGCGTCTCCGCCCCATGAGGCAGGCCCCCCGAAGGTCCTCAGTTGGTCGCGCTGGCTTTGTTAGAAGGCTCTATTCGAAGCGTTGGATAGGCATCCAGACGGTACCGGGCATCCGCCGTACCGATGGCACCATCGAACCTGCGATATGAACGAGAGACCTTAAGGCTTTCTAAATCGGGATATGACGCTTTTGTTCGCAGTCTGAAGTGCCTTAACTACGCTTATCGCAACAGTTGCGCGTTGACCGCGCCCGCGAAGGACCGGCGCAGTCGTTGGGCACTCAGGCCGCAAGCCTGGAAGTAGCGCAGGTCGCGTTTGGCCACTTCCGATCCGCTAGTAGACCAAGCCGCCATATCATCCCGTCTTCAGCTCCGCATAAAGCCTTCGCACTCGCCTTCCGCCCAGGCGAGCGTCTTCTCCATCGCTTCACCCCGCGAGTAGCGGAGGCACATCTTGGTCAGCGTCGCCTGTGTGAAGATTTGCTGCGCGATCTTCGGCGGGGCGGGCCAGGCCGCGATTGCTAGTTTCTGATGATTGTAGGGATTGGGGTAGTGATAGAGCGTACCCTTCGGCGGCTCCGCTTCCGCCCAGACCTTTAACATCGTGAACTTCTCGTGAGCCGGGAGATCATAACCTCCGCTAGCGACCACCAACTTCTCAATCGATGGTGGCTGCGAGAGATAGGCGAGCAGGCTCTTGGCGGCTTCTTTATTCTTCGAAAATGCCCAGATCGTCCAGAAGAAGGGCAGATAGGGCGCGAAGCGGCCCTTGGGACCAGCCGGGAAGCCGTGGGTCCACAACTGCTCGGCCACTTGCTGTGCGTCACGCTTAGCGACCGCCCACGCACTCGGTTCCTTCGCGTGCGTCAAGACGGTGGAGACGGTGTCCTGACCTGCTTGATCCTCAACTCGAACCGCAGGGAATGGCGGCCTTGCCGCACGGCGATGCCCCTTCTCCAGCAGGAACGCACGGATCTGATTGATGACGCCGGTACGCTGACCGACCAATCGATCGCGGACGCGGTGCAGTGCCTGAAGGTCGAGTTGATCGGCGGTCTTGGTCGCGACGAACTTCATGGTCGGGCGTTGGACGGCCTCGGCGATCGCTTCCGCATCTCGGAAGTCATTCTTCTGTCCCTTTGAATACGGGCGCACGTATTTCGCCGGCATCATGCGGGCGTCGTGGCCAAGCATTTGCAGTTTGCGGCTGAGATGATGGGCACCTACGCAGGCCTCCATGCCGATCAAGCACGGCGGCAGGTTGGCGAGCCGTGCTTCCACCTGGCCGCGTGACCACTTCTGCCGCAGCACGATGGCACCGCGGTGATCATGACCCACGATGTGGAACGAGTTCTTGCCGATATCGATGCCGATCACGGCGATCGCTGCGTTGAGTTTCTGAGACATGGCGTGCTCCTTGTCTGAGCGCCCCTTGCCAGCTTCTCGTGCTGGCAGGGCCGGAGCACGGCCGGACCATCCCATTATCGGACCTACCGAGTTGACGCACGTTCATGTGCCACAGGCCCGGCAAGATGCCACTTGAGGCAAACGGGCTCCTGCGATTACCGCTCACAGTTGCGCAACAAAGTGCTAGGCTCCCCCTTGTCCCGGTCTGGCCGTTCGGAGGGTGTTGTGACCGAGCAGCGGGTTCAGAGGCGATTGGCGGCAATCTTGGCCGCCGACGTAGTCGGTTACTCTGCGTTGATGCAACGCGCTGAGGAAGCCACCTACGAAGAGTTCGAGCGGCTCAAGCGAGAATACCTGAAAGCACCTGACTGTTACGCGCTCGCGGACTGACGTGAATGGGCCAATTTCGGAAGTCGTCGAAATCATTAGATCACTTCGTGGGCACGGGCGAGTAGCAATCTTGAAACACCGAGGCCGAGGTCCCGGCGCGCCCACTATTGCATTCCGATACTGGCCTTGTAGAAAGGCCGCCTCGCGGCGGCCTCTCTCATTTAAATGCGATGAGCTGTGTCGCTTCGGCCTTAGCGCAAATCGATCAGCTTTTCGAAGCGCTCCTCGCCCAAGCAAGGGACGCCGCAGCTATCGGCACCGCCTCGCCGACGTCGACCACGGGAACGACATTGACGTCGTTCCAAAAGTTGTACTTTGAGACGAACGTGAAGATAACCTTGGGGTCGTTGGCCTCGACCAGCACGTAACCTCCGTTACCGGCCAGGTTCGAGACGAATGCGTGGACGGTCAAACCGTCTTCTGGCTTCCACTTGCCGAACGCGGTCAGGAGAGCTTCCGAGCCCGCAAAACCTTCGTCGTGCGTGAGCCCGGCTGAGCGGATGGTGTATTCAATCATGTACTTCATGAAGAAGTCCTCTCTTCAAAAAAATGAACCAATTGACTTGGCGCGTTGGATTTGGCGTTGCGCGGCGCGGGGGAGGCCCGGTAGCACCAATTGCGATGCCTGCGAGCAATGTCATCGTATAAGTTTTCATGACCTCCTCCCAGTTGCTTGCCGATGATCCGGCAGCCAACAGTACTGCTATTTGAGACCGCGTAGTGAGCGATCTAGGACGCCGGGCTCGGAATTAGTCCGGCGGCACACGGCGTCCATAGGAACGCAATATGATAGCGGTATTGAAGTCACACAGACGGAATGGCCGCTAATGGGTCAATCTCGACATTCTTGCAGTTGGCCCGCCACGTCCCATCTACCCCATTCGCGACCGAGCCAGCTAGTCCAGCCCGCTACCTGATGTCTGCTTTGCCCCGAAAGCGACCCACTTGTGCGCGGCAACGAAATGACGCGAAGGGCCCAGGCTGTGTAGAAAAGCCCGTATCAGCATCGCGTGCAGACCGCACCGCCGGGAACTTGCCCGGCTGAACACATTCTTCTTGGAAGCCGTCTCCGGGCGAGCGTAGCGCTCCCTAGTACTACTGAGTCAGTTGGTCGCGGCGGCTTAGGTGTGAGAATCAAGTATCTGTAGGGATTCAGAATTTGGCA
>NZ_JBBIAM010000224.1:0-7621 GCF_054185185.1 Bradyrhizobium sp. UFLA05-153 | reverse complement strand
ATGGATACTCTGTCGCCACCTATCGCAACCACACCTTGCGTAAAACGGTGCTCAGAAACGTTCTTCACAAACGACTAACTGGGCAGTATTTGCTTCACGCGCGCCAATCGAGATTGGAACGCTAACGTGCGTCGTGCCTTGACCGCTGCGCAAGACAGCCACTTAGGAGAGCTAGTGCGGTCCAGCCTGACCCAGCACTGCAAAAAGAGTCGCGAGCATCACCAACAGCGTTCCAGCGGTGGCCATTATTGGGCTTCTCCTGCAGCCGAGAGGCCAGCCCAAGGGCGTGCAGGTCTCGCCAGCATCAGCTTCACGGCTGTGGGTGCGTAAGGCTTGCCCGACTTTGTCATGTGCCCAGCCTCCGCAAGGGCAGCAGAGGTTTCCCTGAGAGACTGTTTGCCTCCCTTGGGCGCACGGGCCACCTTGCGGACAAACTCTCCGCGACCTTTCGTTGTCCCGACTTCAGCGCCGTGCGTGGCGATCACCAGCGATAAGGATATCCGTAGGCGGGACGAACAACGCGCCGGTACCGGGGGCCATAATAGCCGGCATATGAGCCGTAGTATCCGGGAGCGTAGCCGTAGCTCGAATACGCCGGACCGTACCCGCCGCCGTAATAAGTAGGGGCATAGCCGCCGTACGCATAACCCGGTCCGCCATAGTAGCCGCCGTATCCGGGTCCGCCATAGTAGCCGTAACCGGGGCCGTAGGCGTAAGCGCTGGACGCTATGCCACCGATCACCGCGCCAGCAATTAGTCCGCCGGCGAGGCCGGGTCCCCATCCCCAACCTCCTCGCCACGCATAAGCTGGTGATGGTGTTGCTAAGGCTGCGCCACCGATGGTGGCAGCGGTCGCTAATGCCAATACTGCTTTTTTCATGTCCGGAGCCTTTCCAGTTCCCGAACTCAAAACACGCTGGAGCGGCAAGAGTTTCCGGCGAGCACCATCCGAGAAAGGCTTACCTTGAAGTTTAATACTGATGAACGGCCCGTCCGAAATAGAGGCTCGATCGCCGCCTCCGCCTTGCGCTTGGCTCCCACTGCCACGATGAGGTACGCAGCTCCACCCAGCGGCGTTGCCACCGCGCGGCTGGGATCGCCTCCGGCCGCGTGGCCCCCGCCGCACAAGCCCGCCCCCAACCCAGGCAGCGGCGGGGTCGCCAGGGAGCAGCGACAAAAATTCCGCGGGCGTGTCTGCGTGGGGTGCCAAGGCCGCCTCGTAGGCGGCGTCTTTTGACCAGCGGCACTTCGCCGGGTGCGAGAGTTCGATCCTCTTCACCACCGGCCCCCTACGCAAACATCCGGAATATTCGCCAACTAGCAGCGCCGTCACATGAGAGAGGTCCAAAGGGCGCGCTTCCCGGAACCACTTATGCGGCCCGAGAGCGCGGTTCGACGGGAGATGGTCAAATGAGCGATGGCGTCACGCGAGAGCGAGACATCAGCGCGGACATCCGCGAATTGATGGACTTGTTGGCTAAACTGTTCGAGGCTGCGAAACAGCTTCCGCCGGGACCGGAGCGATCTCAGGCCTTTCAAGAGATATGGGGCTATCAGCGCCGTCTAAACGCACTTCTCATGCGAATATCACAAACCAAGCCGTAAATTAGTTCCGGGGGAAGATCGTTCGCTAGGTCCTTCAGCAGGAAGGTGTCCTGCGGCGGTGCCGCTAGCGTACCACCAGGGCCAAGACGGCACAGGCAAAGCCTACAGCGAGGATGCCCGCGTCCGTTACCGTAACCAGGTCAATTGACCAGCGGTGTCCTTTTCCACCGATCAGGTCGAAGTGTCTGGAGCGGCTGTCGTCCCGGAATGTCTGAAAGCGCATGACACGCACTCCCTTGTGCGCGACAGCTATGGATGTTGGCCTCGCACAAAGACATCCACGAGGCACCGCATCATCCGCGACGAACAACTCGCCGAGTCTCGGCGCAACGATTCTCAGCTGCCAGCGTTGCTAGATGGCGAGCGGGCGCCCCCCACGCCGAGAGCCCGCGCGCGGTCGCCGGGCGCGGCGGGCCAGACTACTCCGCGGCCAAGGCAGCGCCCGGTGCCGCCTGACCAGCCCTCACGGGCGTTAAGCGAGGGGCGCATCGGCGTCTACCGGGCCGACGCGATAGGGCTGAGCGGGCCGTCGCGGCACTCGGCATCGGAGATTAAGTCTGGATCGGAGATTAAGTCTGAGCCGGCCGTTTGCATGAATTTCGCGCAGGAACCTTGCCCTACCTGGGATGTTGGAACGCAATGCAATGCAATGACTCAGGAGGAAACTCATGAGAACTCTGTTACTGGCTGGTGTGCTGGCGGTTGCTGGTTTCGCTATCGGCACGCCGATCTCCATTGCACCAGCGTCAGCTCAAGTGGCGGTCGATACTCCGCTGGGTGGCGTTAGAGTGGGCCCGGAGCACCGTTATTACCGAGACTATGATCGACCAGCTTATCGCGCCTACGGATATGATCGCGAATATCGCGGATACCGCGGATGCCGCACCGTCACGATCGAGCGCGACGACGGCTCGGTCCGCAGGGTCCGACGTTGCGACTAGCTCCCGGTGGCTGCCGTTGGAGCGCGCCAAGCGCGCGAGTGTGGGACATTTGGGACATACCTGGACATGTCCCACCTTGTCCCACTTGTCCCGATGCAGCGGTAGCGCGAAGCATCAAGCGTAGCGCGCGCGATTGCGGCAGCTTGCGTGGGACACCTGCGCGCGCCTGAGGGCATGCTCGGCGTCCCACATCTGGCAGCATGCTAGTAGCGGTGGTCTGCCTATTCCAGCCTTGCGACGATGTCCTGGCCGCGCATGACCGTGATCGCGACGATTCCGAACAGCCCTAGGTCGATGCCGTGAGACAAGTGCGTGGACACCAGTACCTCGACTCTCTTTGGTGTACACGGACCTGTCTCACTAGCCTTGTGAAGGCCAAGCCGGTAATACCTAGACTTCGACATCCCCAACTGCTTCCATGGTTCCTCGCGGCTCTTGGAATGAGCAGCCAGGTATTCGGCGCGAGGGACCACACCATTATTGCGGCGATGCTCCTCCCGTTCTTGCCGCTTGCGATCCTGGCGGCGCTTCACGCGAGCGGCCTTGTCAACATCGATGCTGCCGATGGTGGTGAGGCCGAGGGATTGGCGCACGGCAAAGGTGAGCCAGGGGCCCAGCTCGTGGGGCATCTCGTCGGCGTTCCATTTCCGCGGATTGGCCTCCACGCGCTGGATCAGCGCCGCCAGTTCCTCGAGCCCGCACCAGGGCGCCCAGATTGCCGCCCATGCTCTGATCGCCGCATCGGCGCCACACCTCCGGCCAAGGTGCCAGAGGTGGCATGCAGCGATGTAGAGGCAATCGCGCCCTGCATCGTCAGCGGGAAGCCGGCCACGCCAGAGATGGGCAAAGACGATCTCCAGCTCAAGGAAGCGGCGGTTAGACTTGATCGTGCCGGCCGGAGTCTCCGATCGCTCGACGTATAGTTGCGCGATCCGCGCTTTGGCCCACGCGACTGCCTCTCGATCTGCGGGGTCAATTCTAACGACCCGCGAGTCTTTCAGCCGCTTGAAGACGGAGGTGCGTGGTGTGGTGCGGGCATTCATCGCCGCACCTCGGTGGAGCGCGTCGTGGCCCGTACGCGAGAGACCATCGCGTGCAGCTCCTGAAGTTGCCAATCCCGGATCCGGCCGTCGTCCTCGAATCCGATTCCGAGCAGGAGGTCGACTACAAATTCCGCCTGGTCCTTGCGAAGGTGGATCGATAATGGTGGAGGTACCAGCACTGTGCTTGCCAGTCGTCGGGCGATGGCAGTGGTGGGCCCCACGATTGGCGCTGTGGCTGTTGCTGTGGCGGCGTGGCCGGCTGCTGCAGGCCGCGCTCCGCGGCGCCTGCGAGATCGTGCATGTCAAGGCCGGCAGCTTTGAGCGTGCGTTTCAACGCACCGGCAGCGGCTACAACCTCGCCGGGCTTGTCACTGGCGAGCAGGCGAACCAGCTTGCTGATCCTACCAGTGTCGAGCTCAGCGGTGGCGCCTTCTTCGTGCGCGCGGCGCGGCAACTTCTGCGTCGTCATCTATGCGCCTCCATAGTTTTGGAGGCGGAGCGCGACGCGACATCTTGCAAGCGAACGGTGGTGGGACTATTTCTGCTGTCGATCGTCTTTGATCAACAGCATTGCTTGGGGCGGCAACGTCAATCTGACGATAGCCGCCCATTCTGTTTGGGGGACTCATACTCAATCAACCTTTTCATCTTCGGGAGCATGGTGGTCTCCTTGGTTGAGCGCTCTGCGAAAGCGCGGTGATGATGTAGGTGTTACGGCCGCGGGCTGCTACTCGCGCGGCGCGACGAGCTGTTGGCGGATATCGGCGAGGCGGTCGGCCGGCTTGCGGTTGGTCGGCGTGTCGGTTCATCGGCACGCGCCGGCTGCGCCCTTGCGGTTTTGCATTTCGGCCGTAAGGTATTGATTGGTCTGAGCGCGGTTACTAGGTGTTTTGCAGCTAAGTTGTTGTTCTGTCTGATGACAATCGAGCTTCCCAAGCTGCCACCAGACGCATCGCCCCTGTTTCGTCACACGAAATCTTCCATAACCTTCGATTTGCGAATTTGGGCCGACTTGCGTCGGGCTTGAGCGCCTGCTCGCAAAGAGATTGCTTGTTGCTCGCCGCCCGCGACGGAATGCATTTGAACAGTTGCGCGGGGTGCAGACTTTCTGGCCCTTACTCGCGGAAGGATCTAATGATCCGCGTCCGTCAAGGTAGGTTTAGCAGTAGCCCGACCCTCATCAACCCCGCGGCCGGGAGCGAGCGTCGGCGCTGTTACTTGATCCATCAAATTGCCGCCTTGAGAAAGCAAGCAGCCAATTCTCTCGGCCGAAACGGGTCGACTGAATAGAAAACCCTGAAATTCGTCGCAGCTATAACGTTTAAGTATCGCGTCTTGCTCGATAGTTTCCACTCCCTCCGCAACCACTGTCATGCCGAGCGCTTGTCCAAGCGTGATGATCGCAGCCGAGATCGCGCGGTCTTTGGGGCTTTCGCTTAGATCCTGAACAAAGCATCGATCGATCTTGATCGCATCGATGGGGAAATGTTTCATGAGAGACATCGACGAATGGCCGGTACCAAAGTCGTCGATTGCCAGCTTTACGCCCCGGCCGCTGATCGCTTTCATGGTGGCTGTCGCATGCTGAACATTTTGCATCACCATGCTCTCTGTGACCTCCAACTGAAGGAGCTGCGGAGCATGGCCCGTTTCGCACAGCACGCGGTCCAGAAACGCAAGTAGCCCATCATCCATGAATTGCTTCGGGGACAGATTGACGGCCATGGAAATGGCCGGAAGTCCTCTCGATTGCCAAAGCAGGTTCTGTCGGCAGGCAGCTTCGAGCACCCACCTGCCGATAGGGATAATCAATCCGCTCTCTTCAGCAACAGGTATGAACGTGCCCGGCGGGATCGTGCCGCGCTGTGGGTGATGCCAGCGAACAAGTGCCTCTACGCCGATCATACTGCCGGCGGCATCGACCTTGGGCTGATACTGCAGGAACAGCTCGTCGTTCGCGATCGCACGTCTCAGATCTGATTCAAGTATTAGATTACCGACGGTTTGAGGTTGCAAACTTACGGAAAAGAACCGATAGGCATTTTTGCCATCAGCTTTCGCGGCATACATCGCGGTATCGGCCCTCTTGACCAACTCCTCAGTTTCCGCGGCATCGCCGGGATAGACAGCGATTCCGATGCTGCAGCTAATGCGGCATTCGCATCCGCTTAGCAGTATGGGGGCTGCCAACGCTTCCAGCAGTCGCTGAGCGATCGCGCCAGCTTGCTCTCTCGAGGGCAGTTCATCGAGCAGAACCAAGAACTCGTCGCCACCTTGCCTGGCTAGGACATCCTCGGTTCGAATGCAGCCACGAATGCGTTTGGTGGCCTCAATGAGCATTTGATCGCCGGCGGAATGGCCCAGCGAATCGTTGATCAGTTTAAACCGATCCAAGTCGATGAATAGGATCGCGAATTGATGATTGCCATTTCTTGCTCGGCGATGGGCGTCGCCAAGCATCGTGTTGAACATCGATCTGTTTGGAATTCCTGTCAGAGCATCGTGTGTTGCAAGAAAGCGGATACGGTTTTCGGCGTCCCTTTTCGCATCGAGTCGATCGAAGTTGCTGATGGCAAATGATACGTTTTCTGCGAGACGTGCCAATAGTTCGACGATCTCAGGAGTAAATATCCCCTCCTTGCTAGCAAGAAAGAGCAGCACGCCGATCGTTTCGTTGTTCCTGAAGAGTGGGAAACTCGCACCCGCGCGCGTGCCCCCGCGCTC
Organism: Bradyrhizobium sp. UFLA05-153; assembly: GCF_054185185.1. Taxonomy (NCBI): domain Bacteria; kingdom Pseudomonadati; phylum Pseudomonadota; class Alphaproteobacteria; order Hyphomicrobiales; family Nitrobacteraceae; genus Bradyrhizobium; species Bradyrhizobium sp. UFLA05-153. The sequence goes on along the minus strand of NZ_JBBIAM010000224.1, from coordinate 1,308 downwards.
TGCTAAACTATGCCAATGCGTTGTGCCGGCGTCCTTCAAGAATTCATTTTTGACGCAGGGTTGTCTGGTGCGAAATGCCGTTCCTGTTAGCCCTTTGCCCTGCGGGTGGTCGGCCGAGATAGAGAAGGCGGTGCTGAGAACACGGTCTGCATTCTGGCCCCTTGTGGACACGATTTTCATGAAATGATCGTGCGGCTGAGCCAAAGCAATAGTGGTCGAGGTGAAGCGGCCGCCCAAAACGGCCGCTTCGCAAACGAGGTCGAACAGCTCTTGGCGCGATTCAGCGCGCATCATTGCTTCATTGGTCTTGTAGAGCGCAATGTACATGCGATTAAGTTCAGCTTCTTTGCTTTCGGCTTGCCGCTGTGCCCGCTCTGCCCGTCGTTGTCGCGCCGTTCCTTCGAACCGCTCAAGAGCGAAGGCAACATTCTCCACCACGCGTTCGAGCAGGGTGCTGATCTCGCGAGTGATCGAACCCGCCTCCTCAAAGCAGAACAGGAAGACAACGATGCTTCGGCCGCGTTGAACCAGTGGAACGGCCAATGTGGCGCCTACGCCGCACGCGATCGAATGCTCTCGCCAGGGTTTTAGGGTCTCATCACGGATGACGTCGTTACTGATGACTGGGCAGCCGGAGCGACAAGCTCGCCCTGCAAGTCCGTGGCCGTGGATCGAGGCCTCATCAACCGAAATGCTGATTTGAGGAATGAAGCCCGTCTGGCTCGTGGCCGCGCGGACGTGCAGGGATCCGATTTCGTCAGGCATGAGAACAGCAGTAATCCGGATGTGACCGCCATGGACGGCCGCATCACAAACCTTCTGGTAAAGCTCGGAGCTGTTCTTCGATCGCAGAATGGCTTCGTTCGTGGCGCTCAGCGCCGCAAACATGTGTCCTTGATCCATGACGTTCTCCCTGCTGCAAATGCTAGCGAGGAGGACGAAAGAATAAGTTACCGTCCATGCTAGGAGAGACCAGGAGGTCGTTTATTTGATAGTAACGATCAATTGGAACTCAGACCGGGTCAGGTATCTCCGCACGCGCCCCAGGCCGGGGCAGGGGGCTATGCCATGCTGGGCTCAAGCAATGCGGGAAGTAGGAAGGTCAATGGCTGACTTCTTCCATAACACCCGCGCAGCAAAGCCACTCCACCTCAACCTTCTAAAGGTTAGGTTCTGTTGCATCGTGCTCACGATTTTTGGGGGCGCTTCAGACGGCGCAGCTCGCGGGGGAGCGGGAGGGGCGCGCCTTTCAAGCTCCAGATAGCGGAGCCAGCCAGGGCATTGATCAAACTACCCAAGGACGGCAGC
>NZ_JBBIAM010000223.1:0-7637 GCF_054185185.1 Bradyrhizobium sp. UFLA05-153 | reverse complement strand
CTGATGCCGCTGGTCGATGCGATCCGGAGCCACGTCTTCGCGGCCGAGCGCATCCACGCGGATGACACCACGGTGCCGGTCCTGGCCAAGGGCAAGACCCGGACCGGCCGGCTCTGGACTGCGCGACGACCGTCCGTTTGCCGGCCCAGATCCGCCGGCGGCCGTGTTCTTCTACTCGCCCGACCGTGGCGGTGAGCATCCGGAGCAACATCTGGCGGGCTATGCCTGCAGGCCGACGCCTACGCCGGCTTTGGCAGGCTCTACGAGGCCAATCGCAAGGGCGGCCCGATCATCGAGGCCGCCTGCTGGGCGCACGGCAGGCGCAAGTTCTTTGATCTCGCGCGGCTCAGCAAGGCGCCGATCGCGGCCGAGGCGGTCAAGCGCGTCGATGTTCTGTTCGCCATCGAGCGCGAGATCAACGGTCTTACTCCGCAGGAGCGTTTGCGTGTGCGCCAGGAGCGTAGCCGCCCCCTGATCGTCGAGCTGGAGGCGTGGTTGCGCGAGCAGCGCGCCAAGCTCTCCAGGAACAACGACACGACCAAGGCGATCAATTACTGCCTCAGCCGCTGGGATGCATTTAGCCGCTTCCTTTGACGGACGGCTGTGCATGTCGAACAATGCTGCTGAGCGTGAGCTACGGGCGGTCGCCGTGGGGCGAAAAAATTGGACCTTCGCCGGATCCGATGAGGGCGGCCGGCGTGCGGCTGCCATCTACAGCCTCATCGCCACCGCCAAGCTGAATGACATCGACCCGCAGAATTGGCTTGCCGACGTGCTGGCTCGCCTGCCGGATCACCCTGCCAAGTGCATTGACGAACTGCTGCCTTGGAAGTGGAAGCCTCAAAGCGTCGCTCACGCCGCTTAAGCGCCGATCAGCTAAGCGGCCTAGCCGGGGCCTTCGCCGGATGCGTACCCGGGATCTCCAACCGCTGCAATCTCTCCGGCTGTATGTGGAGCCGGGCTTCCGCAACTACGCGCCGATGCTGAGCACGGTCGCGCAGCGCACAAGCTCGTCACCTACAACATCAGCCCAGGCACCAGCAGTTCCGGCCCCCGCGAACAACGCCGCGATCTTCCAAGCTTCTCCCGTAGCTGCGACTCGCTGGTCATTCCGAGGTCCCCGTTGCCCGCTCGTAAGCGCCAAGCTGAGGCCGTTCAGGCGGAAGCCAGCCCTGCGCGATCCGCTCGAGAGTTTACGTGAGCCAGGCATGCGGATCGACGTCATTCATCTTCGCGGTCATGCAGTAGCGTGGTTTGCGGCCGGATCGCCCGCTCGACGGTGTTGGAGTCGATCTCGATGCCGGCCGTCGCTCGCTGCACGGTGGCGCGGCTGATGAAGGAGATGGGCCTGCCGGATCATCTCGCCGGAGATCCCCGCCGTGTGACCCCACCCAGCTGATGACCTCGCGGTCATGGCTGTCCAGTGCAAAGGCAACCCGCACGATCTCGCCATTCCAGCAGGTGAACTCGAGCGCGTCCGAACACCAACGCTCATTGGAGCGGCTTGTCATGATCGTTCCATCATGGGCCCTCGGGATGCGGCGCCCTGTATGCCGGGCCAGCAACAAGCCGCCCTTCTTCATCAGCCGGTAGACGCGCTTGGCGTTGACGGGATCATGGCCGGCTATCCACCAGGCGCCGGATATCAGATGTGAGCTCACATGATGGTACACTGTGTCGAGCAGCGGCTCGGCCGACATGCGCGCTCCACGCAAGGTGCAATGGCTGACCGACAATGGCTCGATCCTCGCCGCCCATCGCACTCTTGAGATTGCCGCGGCCCTCAACCTCGAGCCTTGCTTCACGCCGGTCGAAAGCCCCGAGAGCAACGGCATGGCAGAGGCGTTCGTGAAGACTTTCAAGCGCGACTATGTTCGTGTGAACCGCCTGACGCTCGCACCGCGCTGCTGCGGATCGACAACTGGATGGAGGATTACAACTCAGAACACCCGCACTCCCGGCTGGGCTACCGCTCGCCGCGGGGTACATTGCATCACTCAAACCAGCCGAGTGTCCGGTCTAACGGGGTCAACTCCACCCATCTGTTCGAGCAGACCTGCATGAGCAAACTGCAGCAGCGGTTCCTGATTCATTGATAAGACGCCGGTCCTACATCGCGGGATCCAGCTGAAGACGGCTGCCTTAGCTGTTTACCGCTCGGGCGGGTCGAGCTTTTCATACGCGACAGCCTGCAACCGCCGCAACACGCGATTCGAGATGGCGGCACGGATCATCGCGACGGTGAAACGACAGTCCTCGTATCAATATCGGCGCGCAAATGAGCTATTTGCGAACATCTAGAACGGTGAACAAGAAGCACGTTGGTTTGCCGCATGCCTGCGTGTGGCACAAACAGCTTTGCGCCATCATTGTAAAACGGCTGATACCCATTCTCGTAAAGTCGTGTTAGCCAAGGCTGCTCGAACGGCGTTTCAAGATAGAGAGTGGGCAACAGGCGCTCGATCGTAGCTAACCCCCCGCTGATGGCTCGATTTTCAGCGCCCTCTGTATCGACCTTTATGAAGTCTATGCGGTTCAACCCGAGGATGGTCGTTAAGGCATCGATGGTATTCGTCCTGACCAACTCCGCATGATAGCGGACATTGTCATAAGCTATTTTGCTTCCCTCGAGCACAGCGAGTGCTCCGTCCCGAAAGCCGCCCTTCAGTATGGGAACGTTGATAATCTCAGTGCCGACGGCGTCACATACAGCTTCCTCATGAATGCTAATATTGGACAATCGTAGCCAGCGTTTGGTTCGCTGCAATCCCACCGCACTTTCATGGAGCGGCTCGAACGAATATAATTGGCCTTCGGGAAATTGCTGAGCCACTACGAAGCGCAAACTGACCCATGTTCGCGCCGATATCGAGGATCACGGCATCCTTTCTGCTGATGATCTCGGGTCGGCCCCACCATCTCGCACCAGCGCCATCAGGCCGGTTGCTCCCTTGCGGAGTCGATCGGCGTGCTGGCCACGTAAACCTGAACACCCGCCGGGATCCTGCCTGCCGAACCGCCCGGATCACCGCAGCAAGCCGCTCCGCCTCCACATCTTCACCGACGCGCACACATCACCGATGACGATTTCCACCATCTCACCCGCCACAGTCTCAAAGCGCGAACTTGACCACTCGGCCTGCCGTTGATCTGGTGCACGTTCAAATCGCATGTGGCGGCTATCACGCGGCTGGTTTCGACCTGGCGAAAGGCGGCCAGATCTTGAAGTATGCAGTCTTCCTGTCGCGATGGTATCTCACGGCGGAGCGCGTGGTCGAGGGCTACACAGAAGGTGTTTCAGGCGCTCTTGTGTAACCAGCGATAGCCCGCGCACGATTCAATGGGCCTCGTAGCTGAATACATTGCGCGGCCGCGCTACTCGGTCTATAGCTTCGATTGTGTCAACGGATCCCGTCGCATCGGCCTCGCCCACAAGATTACTTGGCACTGTCTCCCGAGCCTGGTTCCTGACCAGCGTTTACGTTGGTGTGACCGAATGGGGTAACCCCAACTGGCAGGCCCACGTGGGAAGCTTTGCCATTATTGTAATGGGGTGTTCCATCTCTTCGCCGGAGGAGGCTGTGGTGGCTAGTGATTAGGTCTGCAGCGATCCAGCGGCCGTAAGCGCTTAGAGTGCCATCGTGTCGAACAAAGTACTGACCTGCCAGCTGTGAACGGCTATCGCTGTCAGCGAAACTGGAGCATACGCTGAGGGCCGGGGACCACCCGCCTGCGGAGACGTGCCCGAGGCTGGTCACGCGGCGAGCGTTGCGGCGCGGCAATCGGGTGCGAAGCACGCGACAATCAGGACGGCGAGTCAGTTTCGCAGCACGGTGATGATTGCTGCGGCGACTGTCGCGCGCAAGAGTGTTTTTGAAGTCTGATTGTCGCGGAGCATCAATCAGCAAAGGAACTGAGGTATGGGCGTGCGCAAGATTTCGTTCGTCAAGTTGGCAACCGCAGGCGTCGTCCTTTCCGTACTAATCGCATGTGCGGCTGAGGTCGTTTTCTTATTTTCGAGCATTTTCTTGGTGGGGCGCATCCCCATGTACGATGAATTTGCAACCCGCGATTTTTCACGATGGAGCGGCTTAGCAAAACAAGTTTGCTGTGACGCTGCGGCGGTAATTGTTGACGCGCCCAACTGGAATTCTAAGAGCGCCGTGAGATTCGAGATAAACTTCGATGATCCCCTCGTTAAGGGGAGTCATCGATCCGAATTCCGATTGAAGGCAACAGAGTTTCACCAACTTTATGAGTATGGATTCAAGATTTTCGTGCCACCAGATTGGCAGTCAGATAATAATGAGGTTGTAGTGATGCAAATGCACAACGTTCCGGACAATTGGAAGGGTGAGCGGGGGCTCGTTCCCCCGCTAGAATTGAGTTTGCTCAACAATACCTGGGTTCTCCGGACAGCTTCGGGGCGGGTTCCAACGTGGCTCGATCGAAAAGGGGACATGCGTCATGATGTTCCATGGTCGCAGCCGTTTCAACGTGGAAAGTGGAGTAGTTGGATTTTTCGTACCAAGTGGTCGCTGGATCGGGACGGGATTATCGAGGTCGAAAAAGACGGTGAGCTAATTTTCCACAGGTACGGCACGAACTGTTACGACAACTTATTGGCTCCCTACCTCAAATTTGGAGTCTATACTCCTTCGTGGATAGAATTGAGTGCACCCCCTGAAATCAAGACTAGGAAGATTTTCTTTACAGACGTTTCTGCGCGCGAGCTCTGAGATGCTGAGCGAAGAATTTGTTGCAACGCATCGACGTTGGTTGTGGACGAACCTGCAGCGGCTGTAGGCGTGGAGCGCAAGGCAGCGACACAAAGGGCGGCCAGGCCGGATCTCGGAGTATCGAGATTAAGGTCGATGGCATAACCATCCGGGCTGGTTGCAGCTCAGACGCGCGCGATGATTGCTGCCATCGTTCATGCGTTGAAAACGCCCCGGTGATCGGCCCGTCCGGAACTGTCCGGGTGATGGTGGCCACCAAGCCGGTCGACTTCCGCAAGGGAAGTCGTCGCTGAAATACCTGACCCCCGCGGCCTATGCCGCCCACCTCACCGCAACGGACGATCGGCTGCGCAACCCCGACCAGCTCCGCCGATCGTCCGTTGCTCCACCCGCGCCCCTTGGCGTACAAAACCCTGAGACTCTAACCGCTGCTGGATGAAAGTTCAGTGGCAGGTCAGCGGGCCGACGACCAACGAGACGATGACGGCGGATTACAGCAACCTGAGCATCACGACCGGGCCGGCACCCGCACCGGCGACCAGCGGTCAAAACGACATCATCGCCGGGAAGCACCAGCACTCCTCCACCGGCAGTCAGAGACCGGTAGCACGAGACGTCCCCGGTAGCACGACCGTGACGGATCCGACGGCCTCGTCCACCTCGACGAGGGGGTTCGGAGACATCAACGGTGACGACCCTGATGACGTGACTCCGACGGTGGCGGACAGCTCGTTTGGGGGTGCGTCGATCTCGGTACGGCATTGGCGTGCCGAATACCAATGACGATCGATCCGGTAAGCGGTCGAGGTGCTGAACGACGACTTGGCGGCGGCCACTGGCGGGCTATCGGTCTGACGGTACTTCATGTAGAGCCTCATTTGGTGATCGGTAACGTGTCGGCCTGGCAAGCGAGTGATTCCTCTTGGCGGAAGAACCACTTGCATAACCAGCCCGGCCGCGATCACCAGTCGGCGCGGTCCGCTGTGGATCGCGCCGACGCCGGGCTCGTAACTCCGGTCGGGCTACGCCCTCCCTGCGTCACGAGCCCGGCGAAGCCCTCTCATCCTGGTCGACGCTCCACTTCCACCCTGTTCGCCGCGCGGCAACCATCACTGGTTCCGAAGTGCGAGACCATTACGGCCTATGACGGCAAGACCTCCATTCGCAGCTCGGGCACGAGGTTAACCCACGGTCTCACGCTGAGTTCGTCCTTCAACGGGCGGGGCCACCCAAGGGCAACGCTCTTTGTCACGGCGATTGACAACACCGGAAGCCGATCAGCAGCTCGGCCCAGACAATAACGTTGATCGATCTCCTGACACGGCACCGGGATCGTCGGGCACTGCCTTGTCTGTTCACCTCCTCGGTTTGTTTGGTTCGACGTCGACGTCTCGCAGCAAAGTCTGACCTGATTACGATCAACACCTCGACTCAAACGAGTTCCCCAGTCACATCCTGACCCAGAGTGTGCTGGAGCGTGCCCTTGCCCGGATCGCATCGCTTCTATCCGCTCTGCCCTGGTGCACCCGAGCCTTGATACAGACCGCATCACCTCGCTACATGGTGTGGATGCGGAACAAGGCTTCTGTGATTCGACCGGCGAGCGTTGATCTAATCTTTTCTCACGCCGTTTTGGAGTACATCGTCAACCTGGAAAGCGCTCCCAACTCGCTCTGCGGGAAAGACCTGTCCGAGGATGACTTCACCTGCGCGAATACATTCATTCAAGCCCGTAGCCCTAATCGCGCGCCGTAGCCCACGCCACCTCCCCAATAGCGGTGACCCAGCCTCCGGGACCCAATTTTGGCAGAAGACGGCCGGGCGGAGCGGCAAAATTCGTGTCCGGTTCTGAGGCTTTGCTGCCGCCGGCCGGCTCCCTCGGGAAGCGTCTCTCTAATTCCGGGCGTGAGGTCAAGCTCTCCTTGAACATCCTTGCCGGGTCCATGGTTCTCTCCGTGGTAGGGGCGTGCCCTCCGCATGATGGCGTTAGCGGATCAATGTGTGAAGCGCGCTTTGCCCTTTCGAGCACCGCAAAGCCAAGGACGATCTCACCAACGTCAGCGTCCCGGCAGGGACGTTCGCTCCCGCTGTTCGGCGGGAACTCGTTATCTTTTATGCAGGCTGATCAGCGGCATCCTTTGATGACCATTTAAATTCGGTACCATCGATCCACATCCGATGCAGAATGACAGCAAGTTTTCGGGCAACTGCAACCTTGGCTTTGCGTGGCCCGCTTCGTTTCGCAAGCCGAATGCCTCACCCTTTGAGCGCCGACCATTTTGCTACGCGTGTGAGCAGCACACTGGCCGCCTCGTAGAGGTAACTTCGCAGCATCTTATCGCCGCATTTCGAGATTCGGCCCGTCCAGTCAATCTCGCCGGATGCGTATCGGCGGGTCGTTAGCCCTGTGTAGGCTCCAACGCTTCGTGATCTCTTTAAGCGAGCGGGGTCATCGATCGTCGCAAGGAAGCAAAGGACAGTGACCGGGCCGATGCCAGGAGCCGTCATGAACCGTCGCACCTGCGCATTGTTGCGAGCCAGCACCTTGCGGTCAAGGTCCACAATCTGTTGCTCGACGGCCTCGCGTGCCTTCAGCAATGGTCTACCGCGGCAAAGAGCTCTGACCGATCCTCGGCCAACTGCGCGGCGCGCACAACAAACATATTCATCTTTGCTCGCCCGATGACAAGCCCAAGATTCTTGAGGAGCCCCCGGATTTGATTTTCGATATCCCGCTTGATCTTGACGAGCAGAGCCCGACTGACAAGAAGGGCTTTGGTCGCGTGGCTATCGAGATCCTTGACGCAAACCTCCTTGTACCATGCGCGTTCCAGCCGATCGTGATCACCGATTCCAGGCCATCGTGATCACCCATTCCAGAGCATCGTGATCACCATT
>NZ_JBBIAM010000222.1:0-7647 GCF_054185185.1 Bradyrhizobium sp. UFLA05-153 | reverse complement strand
TGGGGGTATAAAATCTCAAACACCAATCAGCCGACTCGGTCTAACCGAGGACAACCTCTTGAGGCTCCACACCTAGGGCCGTATTCTCAAACTTTTCGGATTTTTACGGTTGGATTTTCAGTCACTTAGCTTTTTGGCGTCTCCGAGACGTAAGACGGACCGTAAGACGTTGGCCCACGTCTCGTGACCCACCATAGGCGACTAGATCAGCCTGCAATTCCGGGGCCGCTCGGCTTGTAGCAGCCGAGCGCGCGGCTGAAGCGCGCCGAGAAGCCAACAGCTCGCCTGCGAAGCCTGGACCAAGCGCATGCTGGCCTTCAAAGGACCAGCGCAGCCCTTGCCTACCTAGGTGACGCGCTCAATGCGGGTTACCTATATCTCGAAGTCCGTTGCCTCGGCTGCGACACTCACCAGACCGTCGCGCTCGACATCGTGCCGCGGCCGAAGAATACGCCGATCCACGAGCTGGAGCGGTACATGCGGTGCAAGGACTGCTCACAGGTGCGCGGCTATCCTTACAAGCGGAGCCATCTGGTCGCGCTTCGCCGCACCAAGATTTCGGCGAGCGATCCGCCATCAACGTGGTGGCCTGGAGAACGATAGGCCCCTACGGAACTATCGGACGAGCAACTCATTGGGCGGTGTAGAGGACCGCTCTGTGAACCACTTCGCCGTTATCTTGATCTTACTCGTTGGCAGCGCTTCGCTCGCGTTGGCCCAGAGTGCGGGTGGATCGAGCAGTGGCGGCTCGGCGGCGAGCGGAACTCCGGCCACCGGCTCCCCAGGCTATGCGGGCGGCGCCCTATCGACCGGGCATACCATAAGCGGCACTGCGGGCTCCTCCGGTCCCAACGCGGGCAACGCGCTCAGCCACGCAGCGACCGGCGGCGACGTGGATGCTTCGTCAGTTGCTCAGGCTCCGCCTTCGCACGACAACGCGGTGGATACGCCCGCCGCAGATCGCGCCATGAAGAACTTGGGCAACACCGACATCGGCATTCTCAAGAAGTAAGACTATGCCGCAAGTCGGCCTTGGTCTTGGCGTTTGCGGCTAGTCTCGGTAGTCTCCGCGCGCAATGTGCAACCTACAGCATCACCACCAACCAAGCTGCGATCATCAACCTGTTCCGCGTGGTCAATCGTTACGTCGGCAACCTGGCGCCGATGCCCGGCGTGTTTCCAGACTATCCCGCCCCGGTGATCCGAAACACGGACGCTGGGAGCGAGATGGTGCTGATGCGGTGGGGCATGCCGCCGCCACCGCGTGCGGGCGGACCGCCGGTGACCAACATCCCAACACGTCATCGCCGCACTGGTGCTCAAGCCAGAGAACAGGTGTTCTGGTTCACGCCAAGAGTTTCGCCGCTGTCCATAGCGACCGCACCAGCCGAAACTGCATAAAGTTCACGCCTCGTTCACGAACCGTTCCTGCCGATTGGCCGAAGTTGCATAGTTTTCCCGTCTCTGGCGACCTGCCGCCGCCCATCCAAGCATCAGAATTTAGCGGCGTCAGTGATGGGCAGTTTGCAGAATTTTCCCGGTGATGGCTGTCTGCCGCCACCCACGCGGTTCAATGCAACCGGGGCACGAAGTTCAAGCCGGTGCCGGGGCCGCATCAGGTCTACGGCTTCCTGACGACGACACCGACTGCGATCGTCGCGCTGATCCACCCCACGGGGGCCAAGGCGTTCGGCCCGCCCTCGATATGGCTCCCCTTTGATCCCCATTGTCCCCGCGCTTAATCGCAGTCCTGCCCCGCCTTTTGCTGGGACGGTGCTTGCTCGGCCTCACCCGCTGTCATTTTCTTCGACCGTTCAGCGGGCGCGGGACGAGTCTGCTCGACCGTGCCTGCCGTCCGATCCGGTGACTGCGAGGAGGGTGCGGGCTCAATCTTCTTTGATTGCTCGGCAGCAGTAGGCTGACTCTGCATCTGGCGCTGCGCGTCTTCCGACGATGTCGCGGTATGCTCTGAGGCCTTGCTCATCGAAGATGTCGGCGGATGCTCCTTGGAATCAGTTGCTGTGGAACCAGTGGTTTGTCCGGTATAGCCGGGGACGTTCCCTGATCCTGCATCGCGGCTTGCCGTGTTGCAGGGACCGGCATACGCGGAGGCACTGCTTAAGGCGAGCACCGCGCCCACGATCATAAGTCGGTTAGTCATCATAGCCCTTCTCCTGAGTTGGACTCTCGACGATTGAACAAAAGTGGGAGCCGTCTGTTCCGCGCGCGAAGTTCTCGGCGCGGCATCTTCCCGAGCCCGAATCGCGCTAGGGTGGTTCATGAAACTCATCGCCGAACGCCCCTTCGCCAATCCGGAAGCTGCAGCGCGCAAGCTGGTCGAGATCGCCGCCGGCATCGAGCCCGTCCAGGACGGCCGCATCCATATCGAGAAGATCAACGCGCCGTTCCTCTACACGCTGAAGGCCAGCGGCCCTGAGTTCGGCGCCTGCATCAAGATGGCGGTCGAACGCGGTTGGCTCGAGGTGCACGAGAGCGGGACCTATGTGCGCCTCTTGAAGGTCGAGGCTGCCGACTGAGCGACCCTACCTTTTGCGCTTCGCTATGGCCTCTATCCATTTCTCCGATCGCGCGAGAACAAGCGCGCTTGGGGCGAGTACCTTATAGCTGCGCTCAAGCACCTCCAGCTGATAACGGGCAAATCGATCTGTAGCTCGGAGCTGCTGCTCCCGACAGCGTTCTGCAAGGTCCTGGTATTCGTGCGCTGTCATCATCGTGGCCAACCATGCGCCACGAGGCCCGTTCCTAAGCCAAGCGCCTTTGGGAGGTTCCTTCGGCTAAGCCTGACGCCGCAAACTGAGTCGATCCGACGGGTATAAGGAAGCCCCCCATTCGCGGCAGGCTCAAGGCTAGGGAGAGTAAGACGCCAAGGCACCTAAAGCGTACGGCCTGATGCGCGTGTCGCGATTCACACCGTGGACAAGAAAGCGCCCCTTTGCGCTGAAGGATGAGCAAGGGCTGAGGGCGCCGCAGGCTGATCATGCTGCGCGATGCCGGCGAATTCATCCGCGATGTTTTGACTGTCCCAACCTCCATGCCGTCGAAGCAAAAATGGAGTTTCCACCCCAAATCGGCGCCCAATGGCTGCCAATATCTAGCTTACCAGTTTCGCGGTCGTATCCCTTGGCCCGACGGCGACGCCAATCCCTCGCTAATTTGCCGGATCGTGACGCGGATCTCGTTGCCGTCCTCGCCCGTGTGAGGCTGTGGCGCGCGGCCCCCGCCGCGCGAGGCCGGTGGCGCGGTGATCCCGGCAAGCACCATGATGCATAGCGCGTGGGCCCCAGCGCCAAGTCGGGTGGGATTTTCTTTCGGAGCAAAAATGCTTGTGGGTGAGTCCCCTTTGTTGCGAAGGAATGAAGCCGAGCGTCGCCGGCCAAGTGTCCTAGGTGAATTTGGCTGTCCTAATTTCCGCCAAACTCTGTTCATGTTCCCTACAGGCAGGCGTTTGTAGATAGCCGTCTGGGTCCGAGCGAGCGCCTAGAGAACGAGGGTGTTCCGCGCAGCGAACAGTGGAAACGTCATGAAAGACATGCTGGCGCACCTGCAGACTCTTCGCTTGCAGATCTGCGAATGCGAGCGTCTTCAACAGGAGGCAAAGAGCAGAATCAAACGGGACGTATTTGCGAGGATCGTCGCTAACTACAGGCTGGCCGCTGACGACCTTGAGCGAGCAATAGCAGCGCAAGCCAAAGAAGAGTAAGGCCGCCTCAGTGCCGATTTACGGCATCCAGCTCTCGGACCGGCTTCACCGCAACGTGGCATTGGCGTTTCGCCGTCTCAGTCGCATTTGACGATCAGGTTTTCGGCGGACACGATCGGCCCAAGGATGGTCGGTTTGATCAAGTCGAATTCCCTGATGGAGCCGCCTTTACCTGCCCGCGGGGTATAGCTGAGAATTACAATCTCAGAACGGTTCTTGGATCAGCGCTGGAGCCGATGGGGTGATGCTGCCGCTGTGATAGCAGCTTGGGAGTTCGCTCCGTGCATCCCGCTATTCATTTTTGGATACAGCTTGCTTTGGTCGGACGCGGTTTTGAACGAGACGCCGCTGCATGAAGTTCATCGAGCTCCCCTTCGCCGATCCCGATGTTGGCGCTGGAGATGCCCGTTCAGCGCCGTTTCTAAGGCGACAATGGAGCTTTCCCGGAGCGGCGCAAGGGCAGGTTGCGGAGCCAATTCCTGGCAATACATCCGATCGATCTTGCGCTGCATGAGCGCATAGCAGTCACATGCAACTCGTTCAAGCCGCGCCCGATCGATCTCTACAAAGCCGCGCCGGTCGGACGGGATGGCCCCCGCCGCGCGAAGCTTGCTCATGGTCAGAGTCACAGTCGTCCGCCGCACCCCGAGCAATTGCGCAAGCGCCTCGTGCGTCACGGGAAGAAGATCATCGGGAACCCGGTCGTGGAGCTGAAGTAGCCACCGCGCCATGCGGCCATCCACCCGATGCAGCGCGTTGCAGGCGGCCACGTGCTGGAGCTGCAACAGCAGAGCGCGCGCGTGGACCTGCACGACATTCCTTACGGCTGTGCTTTGCGCATGGGCAGCCCGGAATTTCGCGGCGGAAATCATCGATGCTGTGCCGGCCACGCGAGCAATCGCCGTCACGGATGAAAGTGACGGGCCGAGCACGGAGAACGAGGCCAAAGCGCCTTCCCGTCCCATCAACGCGGTTGCGACCGTTTGCCCGTCCGGCATATCGAGCATGAATGCGATCGCGCCGCTATGGGGAAAATAAACCGGGTCGAGTTCATCACCCGACCGCACCAAGACGGTATCGGGGTTTGAACGAGACCTTCTGGAAGTGGGGGTGAGCAAGCTCAAATCCGCCGGCGGCAACGCCGCCACAAGCCGGTTCCAAATCGCAACCAATGAACCTGCCCCCAGCGAAAATGGCCAACCGTCAACTCATACCACTCGGAATTGGTTGGACGAAAAATAACATGGTTTAAGGACCGAGCCCTAAAACGCCAAATAACACAGCGCTCCGCGGACTCGCCAGCGTTGGGATTGGAGGCTGCGCCTCTGGTCTAAGACGGATGGTCAGCCGCCTTAACCTGGATGTGGTCGGCATGCAGCGACCATTCGCAAAGTCGTTCGGCCTTGCAGAACCGCTGCTTGGCAAGTTCAGTGGCCTCGCCCTCGCTGGGGGCGTCGATTTCCACGGTGCGTTGGCAGATTTCGATCTGCCGGCCGTTCTCGCCGAGCACGTCCTTCATGAAACTGACAACAAAGTGTGACATGAGTCCTCTCTCACTCGTCTCGGATTATGAGGTGATCAGCACAGGACGAATTAACCTGTGATAAAAAAAACCGGACAAGCGGGGAAATCCAGAAGGGATCAGGTCTCGATCATGAATTTGGACCTCCTGGCTCGACCGCGCAAAACGGCCCCGCCGCGACGCCCTGGATCTTTAGATCGGGCGTTTCGCTAGACCGGCATGGCCGCATGACGACGTGCTCCTGGACGCCCGAGCAGATCGAGATGTTGCGAGGCTTGGTCGAGCATGGCGTTTCTGTTTCTCGCGCCGCAGTCGCGCTCAAGCGAAGAAAAGATCGCGTCCGGACAAAGGCGCGCGAGATAGGTGCACCATTCCCGACTCTGCGCGATCTCCGAAGAAAACAGCTGGCCCGGAAGCCGAGGCACGGGCATGGCGCCACTGCCCTAGGTCTGGAACGAGGCCCGCGTGAACCGACGGGCCACTTCATCACTGCCTCAGCCGTACCGTAGCGACCGGAGCTGCTCCAGCCCCTCTTCGATCGCTCGCAGATCATCATGAACATATTTTAGAGCACCGCGCGGGTCGATGCTGGCTGTGGACAGAAGGTTTTCCAGCAATTGGCGCCGAAGTTCTCTCATATCCTCCAGCGCTTGCCGGTTCTTCAAACGCACGTGGACGGAAACCAGTGTTTCAATGGTAGACGGCATTGGAGGTGCCCCCAAAATGCATCGACCCTGCCTTGGTTGCCGATTTTTCCCCGACATCGTTTGTTCCAGCGATTTCATAGGTGAATCTCCTAGTCCTAAATTCAATCCACGTCGACATCATCAAGTAGATTGGCGGCGTAGGAACGTTGGGATTGGCGCCCCGGTTGGAAGAGCGCGGTTCTACGCCAAAGTTCTTGCCTGGAGGTGACGGTGTCGAGATTGCTGGTTTCGAAGGATGATCTTGAGCTTATCGCGCTGCAGGAGGTCCGCAGTTTTCCCGGCACCGAAAAGGTCGTCTCCGTTGAAGTCGAATTTAAGCAAGGCGACAGGCCCGGCATGAATTGGAGGCTGCATGTGGTGGCGCAGGAGGGCTGCGATATCGCCCGCGTGCAGTATGCCGCAGAGACCACGCTCGACTGGCTAAAACATCGCTATGAGATCCGCTTGAACTAGCTCCTCCGCGGCGCTGAATGATTTCGCGACTCGGCAGCCGCGTGGCACCAAAAGAAAACCTGGCCTGCCTCGGGAGCTGACGGGCCCTCAGGCTCACCGCTTCAAACGCGGAGTGCGTCGCCAGCCGCTTGCAGGTCCTGTGGACGGAAGGGAGCCGTCAAGGCGGTTAGAGGTGAAGCGAGGCCCGGCATTGGAGGCAAATCCGAACCGGACCTCGCGCCGCCGATTCCCTGGGAGGAATTGACGACGACGAACGATCCCACGGTAGGCTGACAACCGCCTGACAAGGGCCGCCAGCGTGAGCCCTAGGCGCGTTTGGGCTGGGAGCGTGTGTATAAACGCAACTGCGCGGATAGTCACGTTGGCCCAGGTACGTCCTCAGTGAGGTTCAAGGTTGCGTTTTCGAATCGCCAACTCAAGGCTTTTGCGGGGTTCGACCGGCTCACCTCGTCGATCGGTGCCCCGTCAGCCAATCCGCAGACTTTCTGCGGACATTTTACCCGAGCGCCCTGCCCTCAGTTCGTAGCTGACCCGCGCACCCTCGGCCAAGCCCGTATAGCCGGCTTTCTCGACGGCACTGATGTGCACGAAGACGTCTGAGCCGCCGTCGTCAGGTTGAATGAAGCCATAGCCTTTAGTCGCGTTGAACCACTTCACTTTGCCCATTGCCAACGTCGCATTCTCCGAATCAACAAAGTATCTGCCAATGCAGAGGGTAGAGTAGCCACGAACGTTTGACTGTTCGATTCCTGACACAGCAGCGGCTGGGGGAAAACAGCCGCTATGTCAGCAGCCCTGCATTTTCCGAATCAACGAAGCGATTCCTTCATTCAGGAGGCAGATCAGGTCGGATGCATAATGCAGTTCAGCCGCATCAATAGTCCCGTAAAAGATCTGGAAGTGTGGAGCGCAAGCGCCCGCGGCTTTTCGTTCGTGATCAGCTTCGAGAACCACACTGGTCCAGGCCTTCACGGCAAGCCCGGCTTTTTGGCCTCGTGGCGACCGCTCTATCCGAACAGACCAGCCATCAAGGTAATCGGCTCGCCCTTCGAAACGTTCTCTGAAGCCGAGAAAGCTTGCGAGTCCTTCCTAGCGCACTTGATCAGATGAGCGGCCGGGATAGCCCTTTGACGAAGACGCGCCTATGGGCGACTTGGCGACCAGAGTGCTCACGCCTAACGGGGATTGATCCAGTCCCTGTCGCGCCGCCGGCAGTGGGTGTGCGGGCAGAAGTGCGCGCAAAA